>JBHNNM010000093.1:0-4041 GCA_048563625.1 Gammaproteobacteria bacterium
GTTATTGGAATTTTTGCAGTAAGTATTCTTGGCTGGACACAGGCTCCCAGCATGATGCTGAAAGAACATGTCAGTCCTTATGGTGTCCAGGAAACTGTAGAAAAAATAAAAGCAAATGCTCTTAAAGAGGGTTGGGTAGTTTCCGGAGTAAAACCTCTGCATAAATCCGTTAAAAAACATGGCGGCTATGATTTATTACCCGTAATGCTTATTAATCTGTGTCAGCCGGATCATGCCTACAATATTCTTAAATCAGGACAGAATAAAATTGTATCGGTCATGATGCCCTGCACCATTAGTGTGTATCAGAAAAAAGATGGTAAAACCTATATAGGAACCATGAATGCCGGACTTCTGGGAACAATGTTTGGTGGTGATGTTGCAGAAATTATGGGTAATACCGTTGCAGAGCAACAACAGAAGTTTATTGCCTTTGCCCTTAACTTAACTAACAGCAGGAATTTTACAGGAAGTTGACAGTAACAGGTCAACTCCCTGTAAAATCCAATTCAAATCAATTTGTTAATAAAATCTCCCAAATTATTATATACAATTCCCCTCCAACCATTTGAAAATCCAGCCGTTTAAAAATTAATTAACTTTTTTCATCTAATTTTCTTGCCCATCCTGAATTCCTGTCCCATAGTTAAAAAAACGCCGTTGAAAAAACAGGCAGTTTTTTCTAATAAAAATCTGGCGGTATAAGAACAAAACCTAAGGAGATAGACAATGTTCCATTACACTGAACTTGATATGTTTTGTAACGATGTAAAACGTTTTGCTGATGCAGATGGTTATGTACCTGAAGCAGAAGATATCTGCTAGGATTTTTCCTATCCTGAGGAACAGTTTCGTAATCTAAGCACCTGGAGTGAACATATACAGAATTCTGTTCAGGCAACCCAGACCGCCCAGCAGAAGTTAATGGCGTGGAAAAACCGCCTGTCCTGATAAAACCATTTTTAATGCGGGCAGAATGCCCGCATTCCCGGCTCAGAATGAATTCAACACTTCCAGAAAATCATCCGCATATTTTTCCAGCTTGCTGGCACCCACCCCGTTAATCTGGGCAAATTCGTGCAGGGTTTTAGGGTGGTATTCCATCATTTCCATTAGCGTTGCATCATGAAAAATAATATAAGCCGGTACGCCCTGCTCCTGAGCCAGTTCGGTACGCCGAGCACGCAGGGCATCCCAGAGCAGCTGGTTGGCACCGGAGGTATCGTATTCACGGTTTCTTTTTCTGCTGCCGGATTTTGAGGCAGCTTTTTTACGCACCGCTTTGTTTATGATATCCTTACGAAAATAAATCTGTTCTTCACCGCGCAGTACCGGACGGCTCTCTTGTGTCAGGCGCAGGGAACCGAAACCGTCCATATCCACCGCAACCAGTCCTCTGGCTATTAGCTGACGAAACACCGAGCGCCACTGCACTTCAGATAATTCCTGACCGATACCAAAGGTAGATACCTGGTCATGGCGAAACTGTTCAATTCTGGAGGTCCGTTTTCCTCGCAGCACATCTATCAGGTAACTGACACCAAAGCGCTGACCGGTACGAAAGACACAGGATAACGCTTTTCTGGCTTCAGTGCTCCCTTCCCAGGACTCCAGCGGCTCCAGACAGTTATCACAATTACCACAATCATCCTCCTGCTGTTCACCAAAATAGCCCAGCAGACTGCTGCGCCGGCAGGAAGTGACTTCGCAGAAGCCCAGCATGGCCTCCAGTTTACGCTGTTCCAGGCGTTTAATATGCTCTTCAGCCTCCGAACCGGCCAGCATCTGGCGCAGCATAATCACATCCTGCAGGCCGTAAACCATCCAGGCATCCGCCGGCAGACCGTCACGGCCAGCCCGGCCCGTTTCCTGGTAATAGGACTCAATGCTTTTAGGCAGATCCAGGTGTGCCACATAACGCACATCCGGTTTATCAATGCCCATTCCAAAAGCCACTGTCGCTACAATCACCACGCCGTCGCCGCGAATAAACTGATCCTGGTGCTGTTCCCGGACCTGGGCTGATAAGCCGGCGTGATATGACAGAGCTTCAATACCTTGGTCATTAAGCCAGCGGGCGGTTTCGTCCACTTTTTTACGACTCAGACAATAGACAATACCGGCATCTCCGGCATGTTCAGTGGTAATAAAATTAAGCAGCTGCTTACGGGCATTGTTTTTCTGAGTGATCCGGTAACGGATATTGGGACGATCAAAACTGCTGATAAACAGACGAGCATTCACCAGATCCAGACGCTGAATAATTTCATTACGGGTACTTTCATCCGCCGTGGCGGTCAGTGCAATACGGGGCACTTCGGGGAACTGTTCGTGCAGTAGGGAGAGCTGAATATATTCGGGCCTGAAATCATGCCCCCACTGGGAGACACAATGGGCCTCATCAATAGCAAACAGGGCAATATCAATCTGGTGCAGCAGGGATAGCATACGCTCCTGGCATAAGCGTTCTGGTGCCACATAAAGCATATCCAGTTCACCGCGCAATAAGCGTGCTTCAATATCCTGTACTTCGGGAAATGACAGGCTGGAGTTTAAAAACTCCACGGCAACCCCCTGAATTTTCAGGGCAGCCACCTGATCCTGCATCAGGGCAATCAGAGGAGAAACCACGATCCCGGTACCGGATCGAATAAGTGAGGGGATCTGAAAGCACAAAGACTTGCCGCCGCCGGTCGGCATGAGCACCATAGCATCACGACCGGCCAGCAGCTGATTGATTATGGCTTCCTGTTCATCACGAAAGTCACTATAGCCAAACACCTCCTTGAGAACCTGCAGAGGTGTCTGCTGTTGTAGCACAGCACAATTCCCTGTCATTGTTTCCTTGCCATTATTGTGTAAAGCGTTCCTTTACTTTAACTGCTCATGCAAGAGATTGAGGATCCGGTAAGAAGTCTTGGAAGTATCGGGCTTACCATTGGAATCCAGAACAACAATAACGGTATCATCACCACGAGGGGACAGCTTGATCTGGTATTTACTCTTGTCCGCAGCAGTTTTATCTTCCCAGAACTTCAGACCGGAGAAGAAGCCGCCTTTTTCCTCGGCCAGCGGATCATTATAGGTAACAAAGTAAACACCTTCGTCACGGTTACGATCTTCCACCACAAAGTTAATGCGATCAAGAGCAACGCCAGTACGACGCCAGGCTCTGGGGAAAGTTTCCTTAACCACCAGACGGGAATGACCCTGAGCATTTCTGGCAATCGTAGCCCGATCAACTTTCTTGGTTGCAGAACGTGCCAGCAGGGCTTTGGCTTTCTGTTCTTCCACACCCATATAAACCATCATACGCCCCAGCATTTCCGCTTCCAGCTCCGGATCCCTTGGCCGGGGTTTCCAGATGGTGCGTTCTGTGGTGCTGTCTTCTATGACTTCTTCCATACCATAATGGGTCAGATACAGGTCAACCTTGCCAGGTTCGTCACTTTCCTCAATACGCACCCGGTACTTATCCCGGGTACCGGCGGAATAGAAGGACTCCAGCACATAACTTAATGCGGAACGAATAAAGTCCTGTGGAATATCTGCCCGGTTTTCAGCCCATTCTGTTTCCAGAATACCGGTAGCCGGGTTTTCACGTTTAATAAGCATACCGGAGTTTAACCAGAACTCACGCATTTTTTCCCAGACCTGATCCTTGGTACCGGTAATAACCAAGTGACGAACATCCTGGCCTTCCTTAACCAGTTTGATGTTCTCCTGTTTAGGCAGTACTTTGTCAACCACAACACCTCCCTGCCGCTCCTTACTATAATCCTGATAGGACGCAATGCCTCCGGTGTTAATATCCGGCACAACCATCATTTCATCATAGTTGGCATGAGTCAGATCCGGTGGAATTTCCAGCGGTTCAACATCACGGCTCTGTTTCTTGTAGTCCACTTTACGACCGGCAAAAGTATCATCTACACCGGAAAAACTCTCACAGGCAGTAAGCACAGAAGCAATAGCCACCACTATAGCCAGTCTGGCAAAGGGCTTTATAGTATTTCCAGTTCTGACCATATCAGTTCTGAC
>JBHNNM010000093.1:4141-6747 GCA_048563625.1 Gammaproteobacteria bacterium
CAGTTCTGACCATATCAGTTCTGACAGTACTTTTAGCTATTGGTGACATTATTTTTATTTGTTGCTTCGATGAACTCATTTTTGAACCTGTGTTAATACTTGTCATGGTCAATATTTGTCTCAGTGTCTGTTTCTTACCAGATTATTACCGGCTTATATTTTTATTAGTAAAGGTATCAGGAAAGGGATGCCTGTTTCATCGCATCGCGGATCACCTCATGATATTTGGCATCCAGTACCGTTAATGGCAGTCGAATTCCTTCCGGTATCAGCCCCATATCATATAAAGCCCACTTAACCGGAATGGGATTAGATTCTACAAACAGTTTCTGGTGCAGCGGGATCAGTCGCTCATTTATACGGCTTGCCGTTTCACGATCACCGGCCAGGGCTGCGGCACAAATTTCATACATCAGTTTAGGCGCCACATTGGCAGTAACAGAAATATCCCCTTTGGCGCCCATTAAAATCAGTTCCATGGCAGTTGCATCATCTCCGGAATAGACATCCAGCTTATCACCACACTCATCCATAATCTGCTTACCGCGCTGTAAATCTCCGGTGGCTTCTTTAATACCGACAATATTGGCAATATCCGCCAGACGGGCCACGGTTTCAGGTAACATATCCACGGCAGTACGGCCGGGTACATTATAAAGAATTTGCGGGATGGCTACATTTTCAGCAATGGTTTTAAAATGCTGGTACAGACCTTCCTGAGTCGGTTTGTTATAGTACGGTGTCACCAGCAGACAGGCATCCGCACCGGCATCCATTGCGCATTTAGTCAGTTCAATGGCTTCGCTGGTGGAGTTGGCACCGGTACCGGCAACAACAGGCACACGGTTATTCGCCAGTTCCACAATCTGTTTAATGGTCTGACAATGCTCCTGTTCATTAAGCGTTGCTGATTCACCGGTAGTACCCACAGCCACAATGACATCGGTGCCATTTTCCACATGAAATTCCACCAGCCTGGCCAGCGACTCCTGATCCACACTGCCGTCTTTATGCATGGGTGTCACCAAAGCAACCATACTGCCACTAAACATTTAATATCTCCAACAATCCAGTAAAAAAGCCGTCAAACAATCTGTCAAACCAAACAGAGTTAAACATGGTTTTTGTAAGAATTCAGTCAACTTGACCGTGACTGCCTGCAGGTACTGTATTTCCGGGGACGCTCAAGTACATCCATGTATCGCTTTACGAAAACATCCATGTTTTCATAAACCCCGGAAATACAGTACCTGCAGCCAATCACTCTACAGTGCTCTAATTCAAGCTGAGTACTTACGATTTGTTTAAATAATCCCTTATTATCCTTGATTATCTGCCAGAAAACCACTGCATTTAATGCTTTTTTTATTAGGGCTTTATTTATTGTTTTATGTGGTCAATAATTAAATCAACTTAAACAATTGGAATATTAAAGCTATGTCTGACAAACCTGAAGACCAGTTAGTCATTTCGGCCATTGGTATGGATCGCCCCGGAATTGTTAATGAACTGTCGCAGCTCATTGTACAGAACAATGGTAATATTGATGACAGCCGCATGACTGTACTGGGCGGAGAATTTGCTATTATCCTGTTAATTTCCGGCTCGAAAGATGAGCTTAGCAAAATCGAGCAGACACTGCAGCAGGAAGCAGGCCGGCTGAAGCTGAGTATCCTGACCAAACACACCCAGCCTGAAGGCCTAGCTGAACAGCAACTTCCTTATGTAGTTGAAGTACTGGCCATGGATAATCCCGGTATTGTTTACAAGCTGGCCGACTTTCTTTCCAGCCGTAATATCAATATTCAGAGTATGCAGACCGAACGTTACCCTGCCCCGCACACGGGAACTCCTATGTTTGCCATTGAAATGATCATCACCATCCCCCAATCTATTATTATCAACGAACTACGGGATGATTTTCTGGATCTCTGTGAAGATATGAATCTGGATGCTTCTATTGAAGCCGCCCGTTAATCCCCAAAAAAAGCTAACTGCTCAGCGGGTTTAGATTTTGTGCCACTTCAAGGCATTTTCGCACGGAAAATGTGAGCGTATAATAATACGTGACCATTTGAGTACGAAAATAACGCCGAAATGGTGCAAAAGATGAATACGCTGAGTAGTTGCAAAAATGGAGTAATAAATGAGTCAAATAGAGGTAGGCAAAAAAGTACCGGATTTTACCGGTCAGGCAACCAGCGGCATAGACTTTAAACTCAGCGATTATAAAGGCAGTCCGGTACTGCTGTATTTTTATCCTAAGGATAATACGCCCGGCTGTACTCAGGAAGGCAAGGACTTTCGTGATCATTATGCTGAGTTTGAAAAAAAACGCATGAAGATTTTCGGCATTTCCCGTGACGGAATCAAAGCCCATGAAAACTTTAAAGCCAAATATGAATTTCCCTTTGAGCTTATTTCAGATAAGGATGAAACCATCTGCAAGCTGTTTGATGTTATCAAGGAAAAGAAAATGTACGGGAAAACCCATATGGGGATTGAACGCAGTACTTTTTTAATTGATGCGGATGGAGTGCTGGTTAAGGAATGGCGGAAGGTTAAGGTTAAGGAGCATATTGGGGAGGTGTTGGAGGCTATTGGGG
>JBHNNM010000093.1:6847-8321 GCA_048563625.1 Gammaproteobacteria bacterium
TGTTAATTGTTAATTGTTAATTGTTAAGAGAGAGCATAGCCCTTTCCCTTAAAAGGGATAGGGATTTATTTTTTTAATGGACTTTTTTTATGACAGAAAATGATGGTGAGAAGCGGCTTTTTGTTCTTGATACTAATGTTTTAATTCATGATCCGACGGCGATTTTTCGTTTTGCGGAGCATGATTTATTTCTGCCTATGGTGGTGCTGGAGGAGCTGGACAATAATAAAAAAGGGCCTTCTGAAGTGGCTCGAAATGCCCGACAGGCTAGTCGTTTTCTGGATGATCTAACTTCGGGTGCTACGCCCGAGGAAATCCGCCAGGGATTGAGTCTGAATCAGCGCATTGGTTTTGATGAGGAATCTGATGAGGGGTTGATAGCAACTGGCAAACTGTTTTTCCAGACCGAGCCTATGTGCGATAATATTTCCATGCCGTTGCCCGGTAAAAACAATGACAATTCCATTATAGAAATCACCGTTGCCCTGCAGAACAATCCTGACCTGCCTAAAGTCTCCCTGGTCAGTAAAGATATCAATATGCGTATCAAGGCGGCCGCCATTGGTGTGCATGTGGAGGATTATAATAATGACCAGGTACTGGAAGACGTTAATCTGCTCTACAGCGGAGTTCTACACCTGACGGAAGACTTCTGGGATACCAGTACCAAAGAGGTGGACAGCTGGTCTGAGGAAGGCCGGACTTTTCATAAAATTACCGGTGATGAAGCCAGAAAATGGCAGCCTAACCAGTTTATTGTCATTGACGATGTTGCCGGTTTTGAAGCCATTGTCCGGGAAACCACTGAAGACGGTGCCATTGTTGAACAGGTACAGCAGTTCTATTCTGAAAAACAGGCAGTCTGGGGAATTATGGCTCGCAACCAGGAACAGAATTTTGCACTCAATCTGCTCCTGGATCCTGAAGTTGATTTTGTTTCCCTGGTCGGTCAGGCCGGCACCGGTAAAACCCTTCTGACTCTCGCCGCCGGACTGGAACAGGTACTGGACGAAAAAATCTACAGTGAAATTATTATGACTCGGGTCACGATCTCTGTCGGTGAAGATATTGGCTTTTTGCCTGGTACAGAAGAAGAAAAGATGGCCCCCTGGATGGGCGCCTTAATGGATAACCTGGAAGTGTTAACCATGCATAATGACGGCGGTGAATGGGGCAAACAGGCCACCAGTGACCTGCTGGCCAACCGGATTAAGATCCGCTCCCTGAACTTTATGCGTGGCCGGACCTTTTTAAACCGTTATATTATTCTCGACGAAGCTCAGAATCTAACCTCCAAGCAGATGAAAACCCTGATCACCCGTGCCGGCCCGGGCACCAAGATTGTCTGCTTGGGTAATATTGCACAGATTGATACGCCGTATCTGACTGAAACTACATCGGGTCTGACTTATGTGGTGGATCGATTTCGGAAGTGGGAGCATAGTGGGCATGTTACTTTAAGGCGTGGGGAGCG
>JBHNNM010000094.1:0-8300 GCA_048563625.1 Gammaproteobacteria bacterium
GAACGCTCGGGCAGCACTCCCTGCGTATCAAAGGTTAGGGCCAGAAGTAACAGGAAGAAGAAGATACTTCCCCCGTAAAAGATATTTCTGGCCATGGTTTTTGTAAACACTTCACTCATGGCATACTCCTATTATTATGTAAGCGTAAGTATCCTTTAAGCCGTATTTTCTCTCCTTGATGTACATCAAGTTTATACGGCGTAAGAGGACTATTTCACAAAATAATTGCCGTTAAGGAGTCTTTTACAGGAGAATCCAATATTGGAGGAAAAAGCAGATCGGAACTTACAGGCTTAAGTCCATAAACTCAATTCGGTGATTACCACAGGGATTTTCTTTGGAAGGCCCCTGTGCCAGTACCGCAACACCTTCCGTAATATGGTTGTTTTTAAACCAGTCGCGTAAAAACGGCGACCACTCCGGCAGATCCTGTTTCACTTTGACTGGAAACACACCATAGGAAAACTGCAGAGACTGACAGGTTCGCTCTTCTGTGCTTAAGGCCGTGATCCAGACCGGCAGGCGGTAACGGGCAACATTACGAGCCATGGAGCCAGAGCGGGTGGGAATAATAACCGCCTGAGGATCAATACTATTAACCGCCAGCTGAATATTATGCGCCACCAGATCAGCCAGGGCTTTTTTATCATCCAGACGTTCCAGTTCCCGATTGGCCTTGCGGTAAGGTTCCGTCCGGGCAGCAATATCGGCCAGCATACTGGTCGCATCCACCGGGTATTTGCCCATAGCCGATTCACCGGACAACATGACTGCATCGGTACCGTCTAAAATGGCATTGGCCACATCAGTGGCTTCTGCCCTGGTAGGACGCCGGTGTTCCGTCATAGACTCCAGCATCTGGGTAGCCGTGATCACTGGCTTACAATAACTGGCCGCTGTGGCCATAATCTGTTTCTGAGCCACGGCAATTGAGGAAATAGGTATTTCCACCCCAAGGTCTCCCCTGGCTACCATAATGCCGTCTGAGACTTTAAGAATTTCTTCCAGGTTGTCTAAGGCACCGGAACGTTCAATCTTGGCAATAACAAAAGGTCTAAAACCTAGGTCGGTGGCCGTCTGTCTTGAATCCAGTATATCTTCCTTATGGGCAACAAAAGACTGACTGACGGCATCCACACCCTGTTTTAAGGCAAATTCCAGGCAATCCCGGTCATGGGCAGTAAAGGCACTGAAACCCAGATCGATGCCTGGCAGGTTCAATCCCTTACGGGAACGCAGTTCACCGCCGGAACGGATTTCACAGAATACATCATTCCCCTCAATGGCTTTAACCTGCAGAGAGATCAGCCCGTCGTTAAGAAACAGTTTATCGCCGGACTTGACCGTCATGGGTAATTCTCTGAAACTCACTGAAACTCGTTTTTCATCACCCACAATAGTATCTGTAGTCAGGACAAAATCATCACCAGTTTTCAGTTCAATGGGTTCAACTGCCAGCTCACCAATACGCATTTTCGGCCCGGGAAGATCCGCCATTATGGCCAGCCGGGTACCGGTTCGCTCTGATGCTTCTCGCAATTTTTTTATGGTTTGACCATGGCTGTCAAAATCACCATGAGAAAAGTTAAGCCGGGCCACATTCATTCCAGCCCTTAACAGGGCATCCATCATTTCAGGAGACTGGGTGGCCGGACCAATGGTACACACAATCTTGGTTTTGTTAGCAGGGTATCGCATGGAGAGGGGCATTCCTTGTGCTGTCGCAGGTAGTGAAACGAATACTATTAAAGTCATTATTAAAGCATCTTTTATGAGATATATCAAAAGAAACACATTTAATAAAAAGCCATAAGAAATTGGCTTATAACTCTGAAATTAAAACCTTTTTTAAGCTACAAAGCACTTTAAATGCGACATTAGCATAATCTTAAATAGCTTCCATTCATTTAAAAAAACTCTTAAATCTGATAAATTACCCGCTCCAAGATTTAAGTCATTGGCAATACAAAGGTATTTTATATGGATTTAACAAAATCATTAGGTTTACGCAGCAGCGACAACAAACTGGAAGCCGAAGAAGAAAAAAAGCGTCTGCAGCTTTATATTAATCTGAAACTTCATTCTTCCGGATTACCTGCCTGTGAAGCTCATGATTGTGATAATGATTTTTTCTCCATCGCAGATGATCTGCTGCAGAGTTATCGTGAAAAATCCCGCCTGTTATCTCAGTACCTTTGTCCGGTTGACCAGCGCGTTCAGGATTTTCTGGATGATTACCTGGCCGACAGCGGTTGTGAACAGCATCCAGTCCTGCCTTCCAACACCCTGATCCTCGATCGCCATGGCGTAGCTCGGGAGTTATCCCTACCGGCAGAAAGTGACTACTTCGAGTCAGAATTTGTTAAAAGTTATCGAGTGAGCCAGGGGGTATTGCATAATACCTCCCGAGACAGAAGAACCACTGCAGGTTCATTTCATATTGCAGAAGGCGGACTACCGATCCCCGGTGACAAAAAAGCCGTTCCCAAAATTGCCTATACCAACCTCCTTTGTGAGGCACTCAATCCACCTGATGATTTACTGACTATCCCGTTTACCTCCAGACAACAGCAAAAAGCACACAGTTTTGTATCCATATTACTGCGCCCAATTGTCTGCCCTGCTATTCCAGCAAAAGACAGTGCCCTGTCTGAAGCAGAAAAGACCATGGAGATCCGTTTCTTTGCGCCGGGTTCTCTAACCAGTAACCTGGATTTTGTGGAAAGTATTTTCGGTAATGCCGGCAACCCCAGTCTGGCAGAAAACGATGCTGGCCTGGACATTGAACACTGGACCGGTCATACCGGCTGTGTCATTCTGGCTCCCCACCTGGTACGTATGAGCAAGAAACAGCTCGGTCTGCCGCATATCAGTGAAGCCACTGAGCGGCAGAAAAAAGACGGTATGTGCTGGGAACAGGATGACGAACTGTATAATAACGGTCAACCCTTTAAAATCACGGCCCGTGATAAACGCGGTGTTATAGTGACTATTCTGGCCGATAACTATTTCGGTTACTGTAAAAAAGAAGTCAAAACTCAGATCAGTTACTCTGCCAACCTGTTCGGCCTGGCAGAAGAAGAACATGCCGGCGGCGCGCTGGCTTTTCCACGCCATAATCATGGTGAAGAATTTGGCAAGGATACCCGCACCAAAAATACCGAATACGATTTTAATGAAATTATTGAACGATATGGCGATATTATGGACCTTCAGGAAGAAGGTTACGGCATTGATAAAAATTTCCCGAATATTATCTATGTGCCTTCTGAAAACCTGCAGATGGATCTTAATGAACAGACCGTTACCTGGACATACCAGGGCAAACCTCAGACTATTAAGCTGAAGCCCGGCAATATTTATATGCATCCCAGCGGTTATAAAATTGCCATGGAAAAACACCCAAAAGCACCTTCTTGGCGTATTGTAGGTACTGATGCAGAGGGTACTTTCTGTCATAAACCCTGTACCGTATCCGGCGGCGGCAAATCCGAAATCTCCAAAGCCATTGATGATGCCGTTATTTACGGACCACTGTTTGTCGGTGACCTGAATGAGTCACTGGAAAAGGTCAGGGAAATTTTCGAGTACGATTATTCCCATCGTTACAAGCCAGAATTTGTACCGGATTATACCGACAATCCTCATCGCCCACCGCTGAGCATGAACCGCAGCCTGGGCTCCATGATTAAGATGCTGACTCCGTCAGAAGAAAAATTTACCCCGGAATATAATGCCTGGCTGGAAACTATCCCCAGCTCTATTAAGGCCCTGGCCTTTATGATCAAGCGTTTTTATCGTCCTGAATGGGGCAATAACTGGGCAAAACACTTTTCTGTAGACATGATCGACGGTGTCCAGGGACATGAACTGAAATTTGATGATCGGCAGTTAATTATGTCCTACCTGCGTGTCGGCTTTGACTGTGAAGGTACCTGGAAAATCTATAAAATGCGCCAGGACTACGTGGTCGCAGAAAAAGTCCAGATGGAAGATGATATCACCGCTTCCGTCGTGGTACCGGCCAAAAAACTGGTTAATATGCCGGCAAAAAACAAACATGAATGCATCAAGCTGATCAAGAACTGTGAATACCGCCTGTTCCAGAGACCGGATGATGCCATTATTAAGGGCTTTGATAAACAGACCGAACTGGAGATGTCCCAGCCAGATAATTTCCTTGCTAATTACCAGCCCTTAACCACTGAAGACCTGAAAGAAATTACTGAAGACCAAGTCGAGCTTGATAAATATACCCAGCCCATGCGTGACTTCCTGCTTAAAAGCCTGGAAGAAGGCAAAATGGCCGTATCTTCAGCTCATCCGCTGATTGTAGACGGTGCTCCAAGTAAGAATCCCCGCTACCTGCAGCTGCGTTCTGATCTGGCTAACCCCATAAAACATTACTTGGCAGAAATGAGTGCCCGTTTCCACCGTCGTGCACCCTTGGATGAACCCATTAATTTCCCGGTTGATTCCGTCTTAACCGGCCGCAGGAATAATCCACCGGATAAAAAAGCCGGTATCCGTTCTCTGGCTGTTTACAACCCCATTCACTATCAGGAACTGCCTGAACTGTTTATGGACTTTATCTGCAGTCTGACCGGCAAGTCACCTTCTACCACTGGCGCTGGTTCTGAAGGCGCTCTGACCAAGGGGCCGTTTAATGCCCTGCTGCCTACTGCCGATCTGAATAACGCCCTGGTTTCCTATATTCTTACCGATTATTCCGGTTTCAGCAGTGCAGCTGGTTTTGTCGGACCAAATAGTAAAGTCAATCATGATATCAGTCTTATTGTTCCAGAGATCTGGGCTCAGTTAAAACCTGAGAAACGCCGTCCGGCTTACTTAATAAGTAAAGGCCAGCTGGAAAAACTGGAAGACTTTGAATATGAAGGTCAGAAAGTTCTGGCCAGCCGTCTGGGTTATCGTATTACCAGTCTCTTTGTGCATGGTTTCTTCGGCAAGATTTTTGATAATCCCTCTGCGGTATTTGATGAAAGTATCCTGCGGCCGGAAACCCGGAGTATGGAAGACTTTGTAGACGGTATTAATAATATTGTAGAAGCTCAGCAAAAAGTCGCTCAGACCTATATTGAAGACGGCTCTGTTGAACAGGCCTGTCCACCCATTAAAGCCCTGCTGTATATTATGGCTACCGGTGAATATGAAGGTAAGGATGCCCATCATCCTGATATTCGCGCCATGTTCACCCGTGAAGCGCTATTATCTTCAGACTGGTATCACAAACGTCTGGAAGTTAAACAGCAACGGGATATTCAGTTATGGCAGCGCCATATTGACTATCTGGCCGACTTCCTTGAAAAAGACAGCCATGCCGATGAAGCTCACCGCCTGGATATTGACAACCAGTTGAAACAGGCCAGAGAAAAGCTGCAGCATGTCTCCTCTCCTGCTTACCAGGAGGAACTGGTCGGGACTCTGGGTGCGGATCCCATGGAATAGCCGTTTTTATATTTAGCTTTATTCACAGGGCCAATGTTTCAGGACACTGGCCTTTTTTATTTCTCTCTGGTGAGAATAGCCGGTGCATGATATATTTAAACCATGTCAATCAGTTCCAGCATTATTCAATTTTGTTATAAGCTTGATGATTCCAAACGTTATAAACGTATTAAAGGATTCTTTTATGATCTGATTGATAATCCGCGTTCCCGGATACGTCCCTATTTTGATGTCGCCATGATTACCCTGGTGGTTTCCAGTGTATATCTGATCATTTATGAAGTCAGACACGATCTGGGTCTGTTCGGAGAAATCTTTGAATGGTTCGCTGTAACAGTCTTTCTGATTGAATACCTGCTGAGGCTCTGGCTGTATAGCCCGTCGCACCAAATTATTATTGAACAATACGAAAAAGACGAGTTTATCGGCAAACCTTTTTCCATCTGGAAAGCCCTGAAAAAAGTTCTGGCCGCAAAATGGGAATATATGACCCAGCCGCTGGCGATTATTGATCTGCTCGCCATTATCCCCAGTTACAGACCGCTGCGCTTTTTACGCCTGTTTCTTCTATTCCGTCTGTTTAAACTGTTTCGTTATGTACACAGCTACAATAAATTTATTCAGGTATTATCAGAAAAACGTTTTGAATTTTATACCATTTCTATTTTTATCCTGTTTATCCTTTTCACCTCTGCCACTGCCATTTTCTTTTTTGAAGCCAGGGAAGACGGCGGCGAAATTGTTACTTTTTTTGACGGCCTGTACTGGTCCCTGATCACCTTAAGCACAGTCGGCTATGGAGATATAACACCTCAGACTACGGAGGGCCGGGTCATTACCATGATTCTGGTGATCTGTGGTGTCGCCGTTATGGCCTTTATTACCTCAATTATTGTGTCTTCTTTTAATGAAAAGATGGAAGAACTACGGGAAAACAGTGTATTTGCCGAACTGGAAAAAAAGAAAGCCAAACATACTATTTTATGCGGCTTCGGCAGAATGGGTTCTGTAGTTGCCGATTATTTAAAAGAAGAAAAAAAACATTTTGTTATTATCGAAAGTGAACCCATCAATGTAGCCCGAGCCAAAAGAGCAGGCTTTCTGGTGATAGAAGGCAGTGCAGAAAACAGCGATCTGCTTAAAAGTGCCGGTATTAAAGAACACGCCGAAATGATCCTGTGCCTTACCGGCAATGATGTGGTTAATGTTTATATTACTCTGACGGCACGTTATTTAAATCCTGACATAGAAATTATTTCCAGAGCCAACCAGAAAAACAGTGTTAAAAAATTACAGCAGGCCGGAGCTGATCATACCGTTGCCCCATTTAAAGTGGTCGGCCTGATTGCTGCAGAATTTATTGGTCAGCCGGTTGCGTTTGAAGCCATCCATGATATTTTATCCGGTAAAAATGATATCAGCCTGGAAACCGTTACCGTTAAAAACAAAAGTGTTCTGGATGGACTTCGAATCGGAGATGTTAACTTTCTGGCTAATAAGCTGGAACTTTTCGGGGTAATCACTACCACAAAAAGAAATAAAAAATGCGTCAACAAGCCTTTTATTTTTAAATACAATCATTTTTATTTTAATCCCAATAATGATTTTATGCTTCAGGCCGGTGATATTATTCTGGTCATTGGCCATCAATACAGCATTATCCATTTTAAAGATCAACTGGCACTTGGAAAGTTATGAAACGGGACAGGATTTTAGTATTCGGCTGTAATTCCATGGTTATTGAAGTGGCCAGACAGCTTAGAGAAAAAGAGCACGATATTACTATTGTTTCTCAGGATGAGGAATGTATTCATCGCATAGAAAAAAAACATATTCATTTTAAAAATGTCGATTATACCGATGATGAAGCACTTAAATCCCTAGGTATTGGGCAGGATGTGGGTGTTATTTTCAGTTTTTTTAAAAAAGATGCCAAGAATGTTTACCTGACCATTTCGGCCAAAAATATTGACCCGGATATTTTAATTATCACCCTCAGCCAGTCCCTGGATTCTTCTGATAAACTGCGTGCCGCCGGGGCTGATAAAGTCATTGATCCCTATGAAATCAGCGGCCGTAAAATCTATAATATGATCCGTCGCCCCTTGGTTTCTGAAACCATAGAACAGGCTCTGTTCAGTCAGAGCCTGATTAATATTGCCGAAATAACCATTAAGGAAAACTGTTTTCTTGATGGTAAACGACTGGGCCAATCTCACCTGTCCCAGAACTACAATCTGATTTTACTGGGCGTGGTAGACAAAGAGCTGGTCAATGAGTTTATTTTTAAACTCAGCGGCATTAATCACAAACTGGATACCAATGATCTGCTGGTGGTTATTGGTACAACCGAGGAGATTGAGCGTTTAAGAAAGGATATTAATACTCCGGTTTAGAACCCACTTTTAACAGTTAATGGCAAAGACTTGATCACTTTTGTTGGTCATTAACTTTTACATAGAGTGGGATAAACGTACAAATACTGTTGAAAAACTCAGTTATAAATATTCAAAACTACGACTTTAAAAATTTAAAGCCTGTTTTTTATTCTTGTTAAGGTAATTTCTTAAGGTTATTGGCTAAAATTCATAAAAAAGGTGATTTTGAGCTTTTTTTGAGCCAGTTATCCTGTTAATGGTGGTGGTTTATTTAATACTCTAACCATCCGTCTTAAATTTTGAGCCGTTGCAGCTAATAAAAATTCATCCGAGGCAGACAGTGTAAATTAAACTGTGTATCCGCTCTTATTTAAATATAAGGAGCCAACTGCTCCTCAAACTCGATTATAAATCGATACATTGCTGCTTTCCAATTTCTGATGGGCATTGTCCATT
>JBHNNM010000095.1:0-8280 GCA_048563625.1 Gammaproteobacteria bacterium
TAAGCTGGAAAGAAACTATGCCAGTACATTAGCGTTAGGCTGTTGTATGGTGTGGCTTCCTATGTGGAATGGTTAAATTTTGTACACAAAAGATCAACAGCCCCTAACTTAAAGATAAATTCTATTGCTCTGGCTCTTTCTGAACGCTGAACGCTTTCTTCAACGCTTTTAAAAACACCTCATTTTCTTCCGGTTTACCAATAGTTACCCTTAGGCACCCTGCCAGCGGCCATGAAGTGTCCGGGAAGCGTTTAATCAGGACTTTGTCCTGTTTTAGGGCTTCAAAGATCTGGGCTGAGTCTCTGGTTAATACTTTGAACAGGATAAAGTTGGCATTGCTGGGGTATTGTTTGATCTCTTCTATTTCAGCCAGTGCCTGTTTCATAGTTTCTCTGTCCTGGCAGATTTGATCGGTTTGCTGTTTTAATATGTCGCTGTGCTGCAGAGCGAATTCGGCGCTGTACTGGGTCAGGACGTTAATATTATAAGGCAGGCGGATCTTGTCAAATTCATTGAGCCAGCCTGCCGGACCACTAAGTATACCCAAGCGCAGGCCGGCTAGGCCCATTTTGGATACGGTGCGCATAACGACCATGTTATTATATTCCTTTAACATGGGCATAAAACTGTGTCCGGCAAAGGCGTGGTAGGCTTCATCCACCACCACCAGGCCACTGGACTTTTCAATAATAGTTCGGACATCCTGTTCGGTAAATAAATTACCTGTGGGGTTATTGGGATAAGCCAGGAAAATAACGGCCGGATTATATTCTTCAATAGCCTGAAGCATGGCCGGCATGTCCAGTTGAAAGGCACTGTTCAGCGGTACGGACTGATAACGCATATTGGTAAAGCGCGCAATCATGTCATACATAACAAAGGTCGGCTCCGGTACCATTACTACGGCACCAGGCTTTGCCAGCGCCATACAGATGATCTGAATCAGCTCATCGGAGCCATTGCCCAGAATGGAACGCATGCCTGAAGGCACAGCCATGACCTGTTCAAGCCGACGGGTAAGAAGAGCAGCTGATGGATCAGGATAACGGTTGACAGCAATATTTTTCAGGCCATCCAGCCATTGCGACTTCATTTCCTGCGGCCAGAGATAGGGGTTTTCCATGGCATCGAGTTTTATCATATTGCCCGGATCAGGCACATGATAAGCAGATAAAGCCTGAATTTCTTCTCTGACTACTGCTCTTGCTAAATGTTTTACCCGATCAGACATCTTTATTTCTTAATCCGGTACTCGGCACTGCGGGCATGGGCGGTCAGGCCTTCCCCTCTGGCCATAACTGAGGCAATTTTACCCAGCTCTGAAGCACCGTCTTCAGAGCACATAATCAGACTGGAGCGTTTCTGAAAATCATAGACCCCAAGGGCTGAACTAAAACGTGCGGTTCTGGAGGTTGGCAGTACATGATTAGGGCCGGCACAGTAATCACCCAGTGCTTCGGCTGTATAACGCCCCATAAAGATGGCACCGGCATGGCGGATTTTTGGCAGCAGCGCCTGCGGATCATCAACTGACAGTTCAAGGTGTTCAGGGGCAATATAATTGCATACGTCAATGGCTTCATCGATATCTTTAACCTGGATCAGGGCCGCCCGTTCATTCAGAGACACCCGGATAATGGCTTCACGTTCCATTTCTGTCAGGAGGCGTTCTATTGAAGCCTGTACTTTATCCAGAAAATCAGCATTGTCAGAGATCAGGATAGGCTGGGCATCTTCATCATGTTCGGCCTGGGAAAACAGATCCATGGCAATCCAGTCGGGATCGGTTTTACCGTCACAGATCACCAGAATTTCTGAAGGTCCGGCAATCATATCAATACCCACTGTGCCAAATACCATGCCCTTGGCAGTCGCAACGTAAATATTACCAGGGCCGACAATTTTATCTACTTGGGGAATACTTTCTGTGCCGTAAGCCAGAGCAGCCACGGCCTGGGCACCGCCAATGGCAAAGACCTTATCCACGCCGGTAATAGCCGCCGCCGCAAACACCAGTTCATTAACCTGTCCATCTGGATTAGGCACTACCATAATCAGTTCTTTGACACCGGCCACTTTAGCCGGAATAGCATTCATTAATACTGAGGAAGGATATGCCGCCTGGCCGCCTGGCACGTATAAACCCACTCTGTCCAGAGGGGTAACCTGCTGACCCAGCAAAGTGCCGTCATCCTCAGTATAAGTCCAGGATTCCATTTTCTGCTTGTCATGATAACGGCGCACCCGCTCACCCGATTCTTCCAGCGCCAGTCGCTGATCATCGGGCAGGCCATCCAGAGCCTGCTGTAAACGTTCTCTGGAAATCGTCAGCACAGACATATCCTCTGCACTCATGCGATCAAACTTATTAGTATATTCAATGACAGCCTGATCGCCATTACGCCGCACATCGGTTAGGATTTGCTTTACGGTGGACTGAACAGAATCATCAGATACATTGTCCCAGGCCAGCAATTCTTTTAATTGCGGCCAGAAATTACTGGAACCGGTATCAAGACGGTTAATATCAAGCATGTTTCACTCCGATAATATGGTGAGCTTTGAAAGATTATCAGTTTTTATTAACCGCTTCTGAAAAACGGTCAATCAGGGATTTGATCCGCTGATGCTTCATTTTCATGGATGCCTTGTTAACCACCAGACGGGAACTGATATCGGCAATATGTTCCATCGGCATTAAACCATTGGCTTTGAGGGTATTTCCGGTATCCACTACATCCACAATGCGGTCCGCCAGTCCGACCAGCGGCGCCAGCTCCATGGAACCATAGAGCTTAATGACTTCAACCTGAATGCCCTGTTCTGCATAAAAGCGTCTGGTGGTGTTGACAAACTTGGTGGCCACCCGTAAACGCCCGTTAATCGGTTTGTCTTCTACCGGTCCTGCGGTCATTAAACGGCATTTGGCTATTTTCAGGTCTAATGGCTCATAAAGGCCTTCACCGCCATGCTCCATTAAGACATCTTTACCTGCCACACCCACATCAGCCGCACCGTATTGCACATAAGTCGGTACATCCGTAGCACGGATAATCACCAGTTTTATATCATCATGATTGGTATCCAGAATAAGCTTGCGGCTTTTATCCGGGTCATCAATGGGATGGATGTCCGCATGAGCAAGCAGGGGCAATGTCTCTTTAAAGATGCGTCCTTTGGACAGGGCAATGGTCAGGGTATTACTCATACGTTTTCTCTTTATTTTGCATTCCGGAAAATTGCCAGAAAGGCAATTTCCGGATGGACACTAACCAGGTACCCGGCGAATCGTAGCACCTAATTGTAATAATTTTTCTTCAATACATTCATAACCACGGTCAATATGGTAAATACGTTCCACTATGGTGTCGCCTTCAGCAATTAAACCGGCCAGTACCAGGCTCGCTGAGGCTCTTAAATCCGTTGCCATCACGGGTGCTGCGTAAAGTTTGTCTACGCCTTTAATGATCACCGTATTACCCTGCAGCTTGATGTCTGCACCCATGCGCTGTAATTCCTGAATATGCATAAAGCGGTTTTCAAACACGGTTTCAACAATGGTTCCCGAGCTGTCTGCAATGGCATTAAGTACACAGAACTGAGCCTGCATATCCGTTGGAAAGGCCGGATAGGGTGCGGTGCGTAAATCAATAGATTTTGGACACTGACCTTTCATATCCAGGCTGATCCAGTCTTCCCCGGTGGTCACTTCGGCTCCGGCTTCCGTTAATTTTTTCAGCACGGCATCAAGATAATCCGGACAGGTGTCTTTTAATTTAACCTTGCCGCCGGTTAATGCGGCAGCTACCAGGTAGGTTCCAGTTTCAATTCGATCGGGCATCACATTATGTTTGGTGCCGGATAGTTTATCAACCCCTTCTATGGTGATTTTATCAGTACCAGCACCACTAATTTTTGCACCCATGGAATTTAAAAAGTTTGCCAGATCAATGACTTCCGGTTCACGTGCGGCATTTTCCAGAATGGTAGTGCCTTTAGCCAGAGTGGCTGCCATCAGCAGGTTTTCAGTACCGGTGACCGTCACCATATCCATCACGATTTTAGCCCCTTTCAGACGCTCTGCTCTGGCACGGATATAGCCGTTTTCAACCTTAATATCCGCGCCCATGGCTTTAAGGCCTTTAATATGCTGATCCACCGGACGGGAACCAATAGCACAACCACCGGGTAGAGAAACTTCTGCTTCCCCATAATGAGCCACCAGAGGCCCCAGCACCAGAATTGAGGCACGCATGGTTTTTACCAGTTCATAGGGTGCGACATACTTGGATATGGTACGGGTGTCCACTTCTACGTCGAGATGTTCAGTCACTGTAATGGAAACGCCCATTCGTCCCAGCAATTCCAGGGTCGTGGTAATATCATGCAGGTGAGGAACATTACCAATAACAGTCGCATCATTGGCCAGCATACAGCCCATAATAATGGGCAGTGCTGCATTTTTTGATCCGGAAATTCGTATTTCCCCGTCCAGTCGGTGACCACCGGTTATAAATAGTTTATCCATTCAGTAATACTATCTTTTTAAAAATCATTCTGGATTTTTTGTATTTGATAAAACAACCTATTTTACTCTTTATTAACTCAGGAACCAATACACTGAGGGATTTAACCTAAATAAATCAGTTTTAGGGAGACAGGGCGTCACGGTCTGTCTTTAAACCGAACAGCCCTGTTTTGAGAATAAGACAGGCTGGATAGTGAGTAATTTCGGTAAGGGCTGTACCAGTCAGCCAATTTGCAGTTTACTGGCGGTTGACCATTCTGCAGGAGTGTATGCCTTAATGGTTAAGGCATGAATATCACCGCTGATGATCTGGGGATTAACTGTTGCATAAACCAGTTGTTGTTTTTTTACTGGTGTGAGGCCTTCGAACTGCTCTGAAACCACCATAACATCAAACATACTGCCATCACCGGTTACTTTAATTTCCTGGGTGTTCATACCCTTTTCGATAAGCGCTTTTACTTCATCTGTTGTCATTATATTTCCTGTTTGCCTTGCTTATACATGGTATATCAGGGCACTATTTGCTGCTGATTAATTGCACAGAGTTATTTTCTTACCGTAAGAGGCAATATCTCATCCAGACCACTGACTCTGGCAATATCATACATTTGCTGTGGAATATTAATAAAATTTATCTTCCTGTTCTGCTGTTCTGCTTCCCTGAACCATTCCACCAGAATGGCCAGACCTGAGCTATCAGAACGTTCCAGACCTGCCAGGTTAATATCCAGATCGGAATTATCATCCTTAAATAAAACAGTTTTATTTTTTTGCCACAATTCAGGCACACTCTGAAAACTCAGGTCGCCACTTAATTGATAGTGACCGGGTGCCGTTTTTTCAAGCCGTGCTATGGATTTTGTACTCATAGGGCTTACTTTTCTTTTTTATCGTCTGAATTAGATTGATTGAACAGAAACTGGCTGATCAGTTTTTCCAGAACAATAGATGACTGTGTCAGACGAATTTCACTGTTTTCTTTCAGAAAATCCTGAGCTCCACCGGGTTCAATACACACATATTTTTCACCCAGCAGACCGGCTGTATAAATACCTGCAGACGAATCCACAGGAATTTCATTATATTTACCGTCAATATTCATATGTACAACGGCTTCAAAGGTTACCGGATCCACTTCTATCAGTTTCACTCTGCCCACCGTCACGCCGGCGATAGTCACTGCAGAACGTTCTTTAAGACCGCTGATATTATCAAAGTTGGCTTTTACCGTATACTGACTGCCGGAATGGAAAGTACTGACATTACTGACATTAACAGCTAATACCAGCAAGGCAGCAATACCCGCAGCTACAAAAATACCTACTGAAATTTCTATTGCTCTTGTCGTCGACATATCTTCTAATCCATTCAATCTAACATTAAAGCGGTTAACAGGAAGTCCAGACCCAGTACAGTCAGGGCAGAATAAACTACTGTTCGAGTGGTTGCCCGACTGACGCCTTCAGAGGTTGGAATACAGGAATACCCTTCATAAACAGCGATCCAGGTGGTTACAATGCCAAAGGCAAAGCTTTTAATAACACCGTTAACAATATCATCGTTATAGTCTACCTTGGTCTGCATCTGCGACCAGTAGGCACCACTGTCTACACCCAGCATATCCACGCCTACCAGGTAGCCGCCAAACACACCAACGGCACTGAACATGGCAGCCAGTAAAGGCATACTGATAATGCCTGCCAGCAGGCGAGGCGCTAGGATCCGGTTAACCGGGTTAACCGCCATCATTTCCAGACCGGATAATTGTTCGGTCGCCTTCATTAAACCAATTTCTGCCGTCAGGGCAGAGCCGGCACGCCCGGCATACAATAAAGCAGTAACCACTGGCCCAAGTTCCCTTACCAGTGACAGAGCAACGACCACACCCAGAGATTCTTCTGCTCCAAAATCAACCAAGGTATTATAACCCTGCAGCCCCAGCACCATGCCTACGAAGAAGCCGGATACCAGGATAATCAGCATAGAGCGCACACCCACGGAATACATTTGTGCAATGATTAGACTGGGACGCGGGATCAGGCTAGCAAACCCGATAACCGTCTGAATAAACAGTATCATTTCCCTGCCAAAACGGGCAAAAAAATCAATGGCACTTCTGCCAATTTTTGCAAACCAGTCAAACATATCGATTATTCAGCTTTCCATATTAAATAAACAGTCAAAAATGACAGTACAGGAGTCATAAGCGTATTACTGGGCCAGTAAATCTTCTTTGTACGGCACCGCTTGGTAATGAAACGGTACCGGACCGTCTGCCTCACCGTGTACAAACTGGTTAATCCAAGGAGAATCGGATTTATCTATCTCATCAGGACTGCCATGAGCAACCACTTTCCCCTGGGATATAATATAAACCTTATCCGCAATCGCCATGGTTTCCTCTATATCATGGGATACAATAACACTGGTCAGACCCAGAGCTTCATTCATGGAGCGAATCAGCTGTACCAGAACCCCCATAGAGATAGGATCCTGTCCGGTAAAGGGTTCATCATAAAGGATCATTTCCGGATCCAGGGCTATGGCCCGTGCCAATGCGGCCCGTCTTGCCATTCCACCGGATAACTCGCTGGGCATTAAATGACGGGCACCACGCAGACCAACGGCCTGTAATTTCATAATCACCAGATCGCGGATCATGACTTCCGGCAACTGGGTATGTTCTCTCAAGGGAAAAGCAATATTGTCATAAACACTCATATCCGTCAGCAATGCACCACTTTGAAACAGCATACCCATTTTTTTTCTGACTTCGTATAACTTGCGGGTTCTCATGGAAGGAATGTTTTCACCATGAAAATGAATAGTCCCCTGCTGGGGCTTGATCTGTCCACCGATCAGTTTCAGTAAGGTTGTTTTACCAGTACCACTTGGGCCCATAATGGCTGTAATTTTCCCTCTGGGAATATCAATATCCACACCCGTAAAAATTTTGGAAGATCCACGGGCGAAATGTAGTCCTCGAATTTTGACCAGATTGTCTTCGTTGTCCGGCATATAAATAGAAAATCCGTAATTTTATGGCTAAAAGTTATATGGTCTGTTAGGTGTGCTTGCTGTACAGGATAAACAGCGAAAGAGTATAGCACAAACCAGCTTAAATTCGCTATATGATAAGTTTTTATTACATTTTTTGATGAGGTTATTTTTCAAATTACTGTGTAGGTTTGGACCTACACTCATTTAATTCAAATTCTGACAAATAGTGAATTGTTCTTCTTACAAAACTTTATATTTTTATGGTTGTTCTCCGCTTTAATGAGTGAGATTTTGTCCAAAATAGAACATGCTCTGCTCATCAGGAATGGAGGTTTGCCTGATTTTTAGTTTAAAATATTCGGTATCCCGAATCCCTCTGGCTCTTTTTCTTATTAAGCCAATACTAACATTGCCAGCTTCTATTCTGGCTGATGTCAGTTGATGTTTAGCATAGTTGCAAATACCATCTTTGTTCTTTCTCATTGAACGAGCAAATGTTTTCAAGTAGGTCATATTAGTTTGAACAGCCATGAGACACCACGGCTCTAATTCAGCTTTCATTTTAGACACATTGTTGTTATTCCAAAGTGCCTGTAACTGCTCTTTCATCAGATATAAAATATTTAAGTTTCTTAGATTCAACTCATAAGTGCAACTTAACCAGGTTGTATTTATGATATTTACTGAATATCGCCGATGGTGTAATTGAAAAAATCATAAGTACAGCTAAAAGCATTGGAAAAAATGGC
>JBHNNM010000096.1:0-8152 GCA_048563625.1 Gammaproteobacteria bacterium
TCCTTTCCGTTCTTTGGAATCAACACTGTTTGTTTCGACTTTCTAAGAGGTGAAAGCCGGGTGTGCTTCGCATCTTTAGAACCTTGTCAGTTGGTTCAATCTGTTCAGCAAGCCGTGCAGGAAGCATGTTGACCGACGATCCGCGGTGTCAATCTGGAATATGACCTCCTTGCCACCAGCAAACATGCGGCATTTCAATTCTCTCCCTCATGAGCCAACAGTATTCAGTCATTCTTCATCTGATGATGAGGTATCGTCAGCCACTTGATGCACTCGCAGGCGGCTGGCTTTTGAGTCTGTCGCCATATTAGCGCTGGAACCAGCAGAAGTACATTTCCGTTGAAAGTCAGTGATTCTTTCCGCTACATTTCAGGCACGTTTTCCCGTAGGCAGGGCAGTCATCTTTGCGAAACCTGTGATGGGTTCCACAAAACTTGCATTCTTTGGCCTCCTGTCGTTCCGTTTCCCGGCGTCGGCCTACTTTGTGCACAACGTTGGGGCGAATTAGTTTGTTTTGACATGTGGCATTTTCAGCAGCTCGACAAATGTCCACACACTTCTCAAGGCTCAGATCTCTGACCTTCAATAGTTCTGTTTAGTTGACAGTGTGTTTGTATCTCTGATACCCAAAACGATTCGATCTCCAATCATCGAATCCGCACATCCTGCGCAGCAAGAGCATGACTTACTCAGCCCTTTAATCTCAGAGCAGAATCTCTCAAATGATTCTTCTTATTATTGACATCTCTGGTGAAAAATGAAACGTTCCGGCGTAAGTCACATTCACGTGTACCACAGCAAATTCCTCGAATTTCTTCACAATGTCTTCAACTGTCTGAGCATTTTCCTCCCCATCAAAGTAAAACCCATTATACACTTTTTAGATTCAGGTTCAGATTCTTTATTCACCAAGTATCACAACAAGGAAAGTGTCTCGAAGGCGGTAAGCATACAAACATAAGCAAACAACAACACTGACATACATCAACTAGCATAGTTAAGTCAAGCACTTCTTTATTCATTCAAAGGAAAATGTGCCATACATAAAGCCACAAAGACAGTGTACATAATTATGTAAAAGATTAACACATAAGAAATACGCAACAACACGTAGTATCGCACACAGCACAATATACAGTAAACACAAAGCATAACCATCACTATTTTCATGACACTTCGTCTCTTGAACTCTCCCAGTCGATGCCAAAATTGATATCCGCAACAGGCTCGTACTGGAATGGCCATATTCCAGTTGCCATTTCCAACTTTTCAGGCAAATTTATCCGGAGTTTTGTGCACTGAAACTGTAGAAGCAACAATGCCTATGGCAGTCGAGTCTTATCGTGACGTCACGATTAGACGTTGACTTTACGGCTCCAAGTAAACTCTCGGCCAAAACACGCCCGATCACGCAGGTATTTCCCTTGCACATTCTGCCGTGACATATTGGTCTTGTTTTGTGATTGATAAGCATTTAAGACACTTATAAATAATGAAAAATATGAAATGATTACTGAGGCACGGGATACCTATATTTACTGTGTGAAAATATTTAGTCGGTGGAATATACCAAAGAGGAGATCTGAAGCTAAAATCGGTCAAAATCAGTGTTCAGGGGCCCTTTAAACCCCCCTCTGTGTGCAGGTTCCCCCTCAGTTGGTACTTGCCCCTTTCTCTCCTGTGTGCAGGTCTTCCGCCCCCTGTCACCCCCCTCTGAGTGCAGGATCCCCCTCAGAGGGTACTTCCCCCTCTCAGTCGGTTCCGTGTGCAGGTCCCCCTCTCTGTGCAGTTCTATCTACCCCTTTCTGTGCAGGATCCCCCTCTGTGGGTAGTTCCTCCTCTGACTCCTCTGTGCAGGTTCCTTCTCTCTCTCTGTGCAAGTCCCTCTCTCTGTGCAGGTCTATCTACCCTCCTCTTTGTGCAGGATCCCCCTCTGTGGGTAGTTCCCGCTCGCTCTTATCTGTGCAGGTCCCTCTCTCTCTTTCTACCCCCCTTTTTGTGCAGGTTCCCCCGTAGAGGGTACCCCCCTCTCCCTCTTGTGTGCAGGTATCTCTCTATCTCCCCAACTCTGTGCAGGTCCCCCCCCCCCCCCCCCGTGGATAGTGCCCCCACCCCCTCTGTAGTTTGTGTGCAGCCTCCCCTGCTGTTCTGTTTGGGAGCAGGTCGGTAGTGGCGGATCAGTAGGCTGATCTCTTACATAAGCTGTAAGTAGATTCGCTTCTTTGGCGGAATGGAGGAGGGGTAGTGCCTGCCGAGATCCCGCCTGGTCCGGGAGGTGATATCAAGAAAGGCGGGCCAGTTGACAATGGCAAGAAGCAGGGGCCTGGCCCCTTCAAGTCTACCCCTCCCTCCCCCGGGGATTCCTCCGGGTCGGAGAGTGGGGACTACCTTTTCAGAGGCAAGAGAAGCGACAGCGGGAGCTCCGGGGCGGAGGGAGTTGCCTCCCAAACTCCGCTCAAAATTTCTAGAATCGTGGAGGGAGGTTTGATTGACGCTTCGGCGCCGGCGTCCGCCCCAGCCAGCCCGACCAAGTCCATGACGTCCGAGACTGCGATCTCGGTCGCCACTCCACGGTCTGCTGCCCAAGGAGGCGCAGAAAGGTCGGAAGGCGACCAACGAACTAAGGAACAGCACTCAGGGTGGCTACCGAAGGAGGCCGTCACAACAGGGCTCTAGGGCTCCCGCTTTTGTTGACCACCCGGTCGTG
Source organism: Gammaproteobacteria bacterium (assembly GCA_048563625.1). Taxonomy (GTDB): domain Bacteria; phylum Pseudomonadota; class Gammaproteobacteria; order GRL18; family GRL18; genus JANELJ01. The sequence continues at coordinate 2,708 of JBHNNM010000096.1, forward strand.
ATCCACGGTCTCGGTGGCGGAACGGCCCGCTTCGACAAGCTGGGCCCCTGGTACCGTAGGGCCAATGCAATTGGAGCCGTCAGCTCCATAAGACCCCTCCCGTCCGGGAAGTGGTTGATTGGGTGCTCAACGGAGGACCAGCAAATCAAGCTTGCACGACTGGAAGCACTCCCTGGGGGCGTCCCCATATGGGTACGAGAATCACACATCCTGATTGAGGGAGTTGTAGGACCCATCCCCATAGGGGGCGAGGAACTGCGGCTTGTAAAGAAGGATCTTGAGTCTGGGAGCCACCGGGTAGCCGGAGTCACCAGACTCAACAACAGAAAGAACGAGCCCTCCATCAGCCTCGAGGCAACCGAGTTGCCGGAAGAGGTCTGGCTGGGCGCCACGCCGTACTGTGTACAGGCGTATGCCGCGCCTGTGCGACGGTGCACCAAGTGCCAGACGCTTGGGCACACGAAGCAACAGTGCCGGTCCCGACACAGCCGCTGCTCCAGATGCGGCAAAAGTACCCACACGCATGACAACTGCGATTCAAAGGAGTTGTCATGTGTCAACTGCAACGGCCGCCACTCGGCCGCTTTCAAAGGTTGCCCGGAGGTGATGATCCGTCAGCGGGCCAACATCCGCCAGAGCAAGAAGTACCTGCCCTTCAATGTGACGATGCAGAGGGGACGCGCTGACCTCAAGCCACGCGAGCAGGAGCCCGCTCCATCGACGTCTAAAGCCCGTTCTTAACTGGGCGAATGATTGTTCGCCGAACATACTTCGGACACTTCGACGAACTATGATTCGTTTCTTAGTTGAACTTTTAGTTCGCCGAATATGGTTCGGACAGTCCAAACGTTACTTCATTCTCAACTGGCTTGTAACGAGATGCAAGCTTCGGCCCTAACTTGCGGCAGACAGCATGATCGAAAATGTAGGCTAAAGTCAAGTCAAGTCAATATACTTTCATCACACCTCACAGGGTAATTCAACTAACTACTATCTCATTTTGGGTCTCCGAGACAAGGCTGCTCCTCCCACAAGTCAACAAATAAACAAATTCCATCCGAAGGAAGTGAAGAACCTAGCGACACCGTCATCCATTTTTTTTTCTTTTTTTCTTTTTCTTCATTCACAGGAGAGCTCTGCTCTCAGCCAATCAGAGGCAATGATCGTCCAATAGGGCGAATGTTCCCAGAACATGTTGAGCGAAGCTTTTTGGACCCGAATATAGCTTCGACGAATACTTCCAACTAGGTTCGCGAAGAAAAGTTGGCCCAATTCAGAAGCAGCTAGCTTCGCCGAATACTTCCAACTAGGTTCACGAAGAAACATTCGCCCAATTAAGAACGGGCTTAACGCGGTGGACGGCTGCTGGTCGCGTGACCGGGTCAGCGTGTCCGCCGCATCCCTGAGGTCAGGAAGCGGCCACCCGCTGTCGTACGCCAGAGTGACGGCGAGGCGTGTCGGCGGGATCAACCAAGGAAAGGGTCGTGGCCCTATCCGGCCTTAGAATCGCAAAGAAGACGGACCCTAAGCCGGCGTCGGTGTCTGCCCCAGGGGCAAAGAAAGATAGGACCACTCAAGCGGTAGCTGACCTGTTCGCTAGACTAGCGGACGTAACAGGAGGTGGCACACCGTGAGACCGATTAGTCCGCTTCCAGAGGCCGGCACAGAAACAGCACCCACGAGGTCAGCGGGTTGCAGCGGGACCCTCGGCACTGATGTCGTGGAGGAAGTGCTGCACAGCCCCAAGGCCAAGCGCAGGAGGGTGCGCAAGAAGAAGGCGGGAAAGCCGGCCTGAAGACCGCTTTCCTCCAGTTCCAGCTGCTCCTGGAGCAGCGCAAGACCAAGATCCTGGAGAAGAAGCTCCAGGAGATAACACCAGCTCCCCAGCGGGAAGACCTGAGGACAGAACTCAACCAGCTGTTCGACACAGCCGGCGTAGAGCCGTAGGGCACAGGGGAGTCTCAGTCCCTCGAAGTCTCTCTGTGGAAGCTGATCAGTCTTCTGCAGACGAGACTGACAGGGGACCGTGCCCCCCTCCTCAAGAACCTGACGGCGCTCATCGACGAGCTCACCGGTCAGGGTCTGACGGGCCTGGCCCGCTCAGGCGGGAAGGACTTATCCTCGGCCACTCGTTGACCGACAGATTGTTCTCTCTTAATCTGTTGTACATCCAACCCTTTTCAACTTCAATTTCAGTCTGAAGATTATGCAGTGGAACTGCCGTGCAGTGAACAGCAATGCAGCTCAGCTGATTCAAAACGGGACTATGAAGTTCTGTCTCTGCAGTCACTACACTGTCGGCCGGATGACTTGCCCAGACTCGAAGGGTATTACTACCCGCCGTTCTGCGGCCCAGTCAGCCCGACTGGCAGAGTGATGGTCTGCATTTACATTAAACTCAGTGTCCAAGCCAGTGAAGTAGCCGAGACCTCGGGCCCTCCCAACGGATACTCTTGTGCCGTTCGGGTCCGAGTGAAAGGCCGGGCTGACTTCACTGTGGTCAACTGCTACAGCCCCGATAAGTGCACCACTTTCCAGTGGCTGACCGAGGTGGGGGGTGGTAGCAGGTGCTTGGTCATGGGTGATTTCAGTGTCCGGGACAGCAGTTGGGAGAAGGGCCTCGAGTACTCCAGCCCGACGCTAACCGGCCAGATCAACGATAGTAACTTCATCGTGCTGAACGACGGGTCGTTTACGAGGATACCGGATCGGTCGGATCAGGGCCAGACGGCCATTGACCTGACCTTCGCTTCTGCGGATACTGCTGACGGGGTGGGCTAGGAGGTGGGAGAGGACTTACTCTCCTCTGACCACCTGCCCATCGTCATCAGTATGTACTGTACAGCTGAGGTTTCTGCAGTAAAAGCGGTACCTCATTCTTTTCTCTTTGTCCGGCTCCGGTATCCAAATATAACTACGACAAGGCGAACTGGGACCTGTTTCAGAGTATGCTGGGGTACAAGGATATCAGCACAGGCCAGGCTGTCATCGAGGAGGTCAACAGTCAGATAATCTCCTCCATTTTGGCAGCGGCAAAGGTAGCTATCCCCACCTCCAGCAGTGGTACTCCACGCCCGAACAGCAACCCCTGGTGGAACAAGGACTGCGAGGAGAAAGAGAAAAGAATGAGGTACTGCAGAAACCAGAACGCGTAGACGCACGAAGAAATGAAAGCAGCTAACCGAAACTGCAACAGAACTCAAGAAGGACCACTGAATGTCTTTTGCAGATTCCGTTTCGACCGACAGACGGGACCTGTTCGACCGACAGACGGGACCTGGGTGCAGTGTGGAGGAAGATCAAAAAGATGAAAGGGCAAGTCGTTGCACCCGAGTACGACTTACGGCAGGGAAACAGCGTCCACGGACCAGGCCAAGGCGGACGCGTTCGCCGAAGCCTTCGGACATGCGCCAACGCCGTCGTGAAATGGAGGCCGACTACTCTGACCCAGAGCCGGACGACAGTCTGACGGTTAACTCCCCTCTGACCCTCGCCGAACTCAAACGAGCCCTGTCGGCTATCAAAAAAGTCAGATTGTCCACCGGCGTGGACACAGTGTCGTACCACATGTTGAAGGAGGTGCCCGAGTCTTTTCTGAAGACTGTGCTGGGCTTCTTCCAGAGGTGCTGGGAGGGAGGCACCGTCCCCTCGGGGTGGAAACACGCCGTAGTCGTTCCCATCCACAAGCACGGCAAACCCAGGAAGGAGCTCGGCAGCTACCGGCCCATCTCCCTCACTTCCCATCTGGGTAAGGTGTTCGAGAGGGTGGTCAAACACCGTCTCGAGTACTTCTGCGAGTCGAAAAAAGTATTTCCTGCATTTCAGGCCGACTTTCGACGGGGGCGGGGTGTCACGGACCATCTGGTAAAGCTGGGAGAACACATCGGGAGGGCGTAAGGGAAGAGGAAGGTCCTCCTGTATTGCTTTTTCGACGTTTCTCAAGCTTACGACCAGGTCTGGCACGCCAAGCTGCTGCAGAAACTCCAGAAAATAGGCATTTCTGGTGAGACGTACGACTACATCAAGACGTTTCTTTCCGGGCGCTCGATGCAGGTCCGGTGGAAAGAGGCCATGTCCGCTGTGAAAACGGTGAATATGGGTGTCCCACAGGGTTCTGTCATTGCGCCGCTACTCTTCAACATCATGGTCCACGACGTCGTCACGGCAGTGACTGGGAAGGTGGTCATAACCATGTACGCTGATGACTTGGCTATATGGTTGGACACACTCATCCGGCGTCTGTTCCTGGAGAAGAGCACCGCAGTCAAGAGGTTCATGAAATTGTTTCAGCCCGCGGGACGGGGTGGTACGGTTTATGAGGGAGAACGGGTTTACATTGTCCATCCCCAAAACTGTACTTATCCCGTTCCACACAATCTCCTCAACAGGAATCTATATGTCAGGATCAATGATGACTGTATCTTCGCTTCCAAGAAAGTCAAGTACCTGGGCGTGAGTTTCAGTCGCCAAAGGGCGGACCAATTTACAGGTGGACAACAACGCGAGGAACGCTTCTCGTGCCCTCAACGTCATCAAGACCCTCAGCGCACAGCCCAGGGCTAACTCCCCAAAGATCCTCGTCAGTCTGGTACGGAGTCTGGTGCGCTCGCGACTGACCTACGGCCTGGGGGCATGCCGCACATCACCGACACGGGCCTGGCCCGTCTCACCCGGATTGAGGTACACGGACTGCGGACAGCCCTCGGGCTACCGTGGTCTGCGCGCCACAGTCTGGTGGGAAGCGGGTGTGCAGCACATCCAGCTTAGTGCAGCCAAGTACAAGTTCCGCTGTCAGACAGTGACCAACTCAACAGTGCATGAAGTAGAAGAGTCCTTTCGAGGCCCAGCCCAGGGGCGGCTCTGCTCATCCATCTGCGATTCAATCCGCGACCTGGTTCGAGGAGCGGGGGTGGATGGGGCCCGGGTAGCTGTGAGGCCCATTCACCCCTACCCTCCCTGGTTGTTGGAGAGAGCGAACGTCCAGGTGGGCATTGGGAACCTGAAAAAGGAGGAGAACTCGCTTGTGGCGCAGTTCTTAGCCAACGAGTTCCTGGAAAGGAACTACAAGAACTTCTTAGAGATCAACACCGATGGGTCAGTGTTGGATGACGGCGCGGCAGGTGCCGCATTTGTTGTTCCCGAGTTCAACAACATGACCCACTTGTTCTTTCTACCAGCAGTGTCAGTCTACACGGCTGAGCTGGTGGCCATTCTGATGGCACTACAACATATGAGTGCCATTCATACCCTGCCGTCAGCTATAGTCGTCTGTAGCGACTCTGTAGCGTCTGTAGCGACTCCAAGGCTCTCCTCCATCGGGTCCGACTCTGCCAACGCACGGGAGGATCTGGTGAGCGAGATCGTGACCACGACACACCAGCTGATCACCCGCGGTACGGAGGTACGCTTCCAGTGGGTGCCAGCACACGTCAGTCTCTCCGGCAA
>JBHNNM010000097.1:0-8115 GCA_048563625.1 Gammaproteobacteria bacterium
TAGTATTCTGAATGCTTTAAATACGTTAAAATACGGCTTTTAATTTAATAGTCCCGGTAACTGCAGACAGTTTATCTGCCGGCAATTGACAATTATAGTCAGGCACACCGGGTGATGACATAATTAGTCACATAACCTGAAGAAGTTTATTAATGCGTACATCACAATTTTTATTACCCACACTGAAAGAATCTCCCACCGATGCAGCGATTGTCAGTCACCAGTTAATGCTACGAGCCGGTATGATCCGCAAACTGGCTTCCGGCATGTATTCCTGGCTGCCTCTGGGGCTGCGGGTCCTGAGAAAGGTTGAACAGATTGTACGCGAGGAAATGAACCATGCCGGTGCTCAGGAATTATTAATGCCGGCAGTACAGCCGGCAGAACTGTGGCAGAAAACCGGACGCTGGCAGCAGTACGGTCCTGAATTACTGCGGGTTACCGACCGTCACAACCGGGAATTCTGTATCGGTCCCACCCACGAAGAAGTCATTACTGATCTGGTGCGCTATGAACTGAAAAGTTACAAACAGTTACCGGCAACCTTTTATCAGATCCAGACCAAGTTTCGTGATGAGATCCGGCCCCGTTTTGGCGTTATGCGTGCCAGGGAATTTATTATGAAGGATGCCTATTCTTTTCATACATCCCAGCAATGCCTACAGCAGACTTACGATATTATGTACAACTGTTATTCCCATATCTTTTCCCGCCTGGGACTGGATTTTCGTGCTGTACAGGCCGATACTGGTTCTATTGGCGGCAATGCTTCCCATGAGTTCCATGTCCTGGCAGAATCCGGAGAAGATGCCATTGCCTTCAGTACTGAAAGTGACTATGCCGCTAATATTGAAATGGCCGAAGCGATATGTACTGATGATCGTCAGTCACCCACCCAGGAAATGACCACTGTAGATACACCCAAACAGCACAGTATTGACGAAGTCAGCCAGTTTCTTAAAGTGGATAAAAAGCAGATACTTAAAACCCTGCTGGTCAAAGCCAGTGAAGACAGCGAAGCCGATATTATTGCCCTGGTGTTGCGCGGTGATCATGATCTGAATGAAATCAAGGCCGAAAAACTGGCCGATGTTCAGGCACCCTTATGCTTTGCCAGTGATGAAGAAATCAGGGCAGTAGCCGGTTGTGATGCCGGTTCTATCGGTCCTGTCGGTTTAAGCATTCCGGTTATTGTGGATCGCAGTGCCGCCGCCTGCAGTGATTTTGTCTGCGGTGCTAACAGCAATGGCCAGCATCTGACGGGTGTTAACTGGGAACGGGATGTACCTTTAGGTACTATTGAAGATATTCGCAACGTAGTGGACGGTGATCCCAGCCCCGACGGTAAAGGTATACTTAATATCAAGCGTGGCATTGAAGTGGGCCATATCTTTCAACTGGGCACCAAATATTCCCAAGCCATGAATGCCACGGTATTATCAGAAAACGCTAAGGCTGAGACAATGACAATGGGCTGTTACGGTATTGGGGTTTCCCGCGTAGTAGCTTCTGCCATTGAACAGAACCATGATGATAACGGCATTATCTGGCCTGACAGCATTGCCCCGTTTAAAGTTGCTATTGTGCCCATGAATATGCATAAGAGTGACAGAGTTAAACAGACTGCAGAAAAGCTTTATACCGATCTGAATAATGCCGGCATTGAAGTATTATTTGATGATCGCAAGGAACGTCCTGGGGTAATGTTTGCTAATATGGAACTGGTCGGCATCCCTTATCGTATTGTGATTGGCGAACGCAGTCTGGATAAGGGTGTACTGGAATTTAAAGGCCGTACTGACAGTGCAGCCAGGGAAATTGCAATAGACGATATTGTCAGTTATGTTCAGAGCCTCTAGGCAAACACTCTTATCTGCAAACCACCTGACTGAAACCGGCCAGAATGTTAATTACAGACACTGGCTGGTCCAGTTATTTTTCTGTTTAGTCCTTGTGCTTTTTACCAGCCTGTTTACCACATCAGTTCTGGCTGCTGAATCAATCCACCTCAAAAACCGTTATGCAGAAAAATGGTTACCGAACCCCGATAGATGAAAAACTAAAAGAATTACTGATTGAAGCCATTGAAGATACATCAGGCTTTACCGATCGTTTTGATGCCGAAGTCTGGCTGCTGGATATGTCTACCCGCATGGCACAGCAGGTACCGGATCCACAGGAACGCATGGAAATATTAAAGCATGTCCACCAGGAAGCCACCCGTGCCGAACTGGAGCCGGAACTGGTATTATCAGTTATAGAAGTAGAAAGTAATTTTGACCGTTATGCTATTTCCTGGGTCGGAGCCCGGGTCTGATGCAGATCATGCCCTTCTGGTTAAAGGAAATCGGACATCTCAAGGATAATCTATTTGATATTCAGACCAATCTGCGCTTTGGCTGTACCATATTGAGTTACTACCTGAAAATTGAAAAAGGTAATCTGACCCGTGCTCTGGCACGTTATAACGGCAGTCTGGGGAAAACCCATTACCCTGAAAAAGTATTCAAGGCAATGAATAATAAATGGTTTAAGGCGGATTAAGTCTATAAAGTTATTTAGTCTCTTTCCAGATGAACACTACACTATTTAGGTTTCACATCCTTTTCTGTCATACAGGCATCCAGATCTTTTAAAATGCCGTTTTCCACACTGTAGATCCAGCCATGCACTGACAACTCTTTACCGGCATTCCAGGCATCCTGAATAATGGTGGTATTACAGATATTGATGACCTGTTCCCGCACATTCAGCTCACACAACAGATACATTTTCTGTTCATGTTCCAGCCCCTTAAACTTATCTTCATTAAAACGAATAACGTCCTTAATATGACGCAGCCAGTTATCAATCAGGCCATGCTCATGGTTCTCCAGAGCCGCCCGGACACCGCCGCAGCCATAATGACCGCAGACGATAATGTGCTTCACATTTAATACCTCAACCGCATACTGCAGTACAGACAGACAGTTCAGATCCATATGCACCACAACATTGGCAATATTACGGTGTACAAAAACCTCACCGGGCTCCAGACGGGTGATCTGATTCGCCGGTACCCGGCTGTCTGAACAGCCTATCCACAGATATTCGGGGGATTGCTGGTTGGACAGGCGGGAAAAAAATTCCGGATCTCTCTGTTTAACAAAATTGGCCCAGGCACGGTTATTATCAAAAAGATGTTGTAAGCGATTCAATTTACTATTCCTGTATTATATAAACGTTTTATCAATTATCCTAAATAAATCAGTTGAATCGTAGCGAGAATGATCAGAGTACTGGAGATACAAGGATTTACAGGTTATTTTGGCTTTATTCGTAGCCACCCCTACGGGTGAAGTCAAAATGTTCTGGAAAGCCTTGTAGATTCAGTGCTATGGACATTCGCAGTAGGTTCAACTGATTTATTTAGGATTATGGAGTTCTGTTATTTTCTAACAGATTTTCCAGTTTTTTTACCGCCCTTTGTCCGTATTGTTTTTCCAGCCTTATGGCTAGACCGGCCGCCGCTTTTAAAGTTCACTGAATCGGGTGTTTTGTTTTTTTCTGAGGGTACTAACTGATGCTCACCATTGCCGATTAAATCATGTCGCCCCATGGCCCTGAGCGCTTCTCTGATCAATGGCCAGTTTTTTGGATCATGATAACGCAGCAATGCCTTATGCAGACGCCGGCTACGCTCACCTTTGGCTGTCAGTACTTTTTCTGATTTATAGCTCAGTCTTTTTAAAGGATTACGCTCACTGTGATACATGGCCGTTGCCGTTGCCATGGGTGAAGGATAGAAATTCTGTACCTGATCCAGGCGAAACTTATTAGCTTTTAGCCACAAAGCCAGGTTGACCATATCTTCAATGGTGGAACCGGGGTGGGCAGCAATAAAATACGGGATCAGATATTGCTCTTTACCCGCTTCTTTAGAGAATTTTTCAAACATCTGCTTGAATTCATAATAGGAACTGATCTCTGGCTTCATCATTTTACTTAAGGTATTCTGCTCCGTATGTTCCGGCGCTATTTTCAGATAACCGCCCACATGGTGGGTGACCAGTTCCTTAACATATTCTGGTGAGCGCACGGCCAGGTCATAACGCAAACCGGAAGCAATAAAGACTTTCTTGATGCCGGGCAGTTTTCTGGCCGGCCGGTACAGATGCACCAGCGGATCATGATCCGTACTCATGTGTTTACAGATGGTAGGATAGACACAGGACAGGCGGCGGCAGGCCGCTTCAATCTGTTTATCATCACAGGCCAGACGCCACATATTGGCAGTCGGACCGCCTAAATCAGAGATATAACCCTTAAATTCAGGTACATGGTCGCGAATTTCTTCAATTTCCCGAATAATGGAATCTTCTGAACGATTCTGGATCACCCGGCCCTCATGTTCGCTAATGGAGCAGAAAGTACAGCCGCCAAAACAGCCACGCATAATATTAATAGAGAAACGGATCATCTCATAGGCGGGCATTTTTTTACCGGCATAATCCTTATGCGGCAGACGGGTATAGGGCAGCTCAAACAGCTGATCCAGTTCTTCTGTGGTTAACGGATACGGCGGCGGGTTTAACCAGATGTCTTTATTATCATGCCACTGCACTAATGCCCGGGCATTACCGGGATTGGTTTCCAGATGCAGTACCCGGGACGCATGGGCATAGAGCACCGGATCGGCTTTGACTTTTTCATAGGACGGCAGACGGATCACACAACGTCCCCGATCAAGCGTTTTTACGATGCTTTTTAAAGGTACGGCAATTTCTTCCTTCCCGGGTACTGAACCATCCGTGCTGCAGGGTGTTTCATCAGTACGCTCATAAGGGCTGACCACAGCATCCACTTTACCCGGCCGGTCAACCCGACTGGAATCAATCTCCATCCAGCCTTTTCTCTCATGTTTAACAATAAAGGCAGTACCACGGATATTATCCAGCTTGTCTATAGCTTCTCCCCGGGACAGGCGGTGCGCAATTTCAGTGATCTGCCGTTCACCATTGCCAAAGACCAGTAAATCCGCTTTGGAATCAAACAATACTGAACGACGTACCTTATCTGACCAGTAATCATAATGGGCAATACGCCGCAAACTGGCTTCTATACCGCCCACGATGACCGGCACATCTGACCAGGCTTCCTTGCAGCGCTGGGTATATACCGTTACTGCCCGGTCAGGTCGCTTGCCGCCAATATCATCAGGCGTATAAGCATCATCATGGCATAATTTTCGATCCGCCGTATAACGGTTGATCATAGAGTCCATATTGCCTGCAGTGACCCCGTAAAACAGATTAGGCCTGCCCAGCTTTTTAAAGTCATCACAGCTGTTCCAGTCAGGCTGATCAATAATACCGACACGAAAGCCCTGAGACTCCAGCAGACGGCCGATTAAGGCCATGCCGAAACTGGGGTGATCCACATAGGCAATCCCCTGTTACCAAGATAATATCGCAGGAGTCCCAGCCCAGGGCCTGCATTTCTTCCAGAGTATGGGGCAGATATTCTGACACGCCATAGCATTCCGCCCAGTATTTTTCATAGGAGAAAATATTCTGTACCGGGGAACGGCTTTTAACTTTGCGGGCAACTTTGGGCATCAGGATAATACTTCATTATTGGTAACATAACCCCGCCACTCAATTTTTTAAGACTGAGTGGCGGGGTAAAGTTATAATTATTTTACCACAGGGGCAATAGCACAATGATTATTTACCTGCTGTCGATTAATTTTTCTGGCAATTAAACCACTTTGAGAGAGGTGGACTTCATACCACTGATCTGGCGCCATGGTCATAAATACGGACTGCCCGTATTGTGCATCCAGCAGGGGCAGCCACTGGTATTGTTTTTTTAAAGCCCATAAATCCGGCTGTGGCTGCTGTTCCAGTTTAAATACCGTGGGCAGATTCTGCCGCTGCTGTTCTATAGAACGGTACCGGCCCTGAATACGATCCAGCTGAAACAGGGCATCCAGTCCCAGCAGGTTAGCCCAGCTATGCCATTTAATAATTCTGGCATCGATCTGCCATTCATCCCCTTTCAGGGTAAACTGACTAAGCTGACAATCCGGCAAATAAACAACCGATACCTGGTATAACTGCCTGTCCAGTGGTTTTATATGTAACTGAGCTATGGGCGTTTCATGGCTCAGACGGTGATAAACCAGCACATTACTGACCACTAATCCACTGATAATTACCAGAAACAAAGCCAGCAAGCTGTATAACCCATTACGGAAGCCGGCACTGAACTGTTTATTCCTGAGTTTTTTAAGCGTACGCAGGAAAAACCCTGTAGTCACCAGCAGAGCAATAAGCAGCAGGATGATGGACAGGGACTTTAGAGACAGCATTGATCAAAGGCCGACATTTATTTGTAGGGATCCGCACCGGGCTGAATATGTTCTTCATCAGGAATAGCCGGATAATGGTATTTGCCTCCGAAAAATAACAGGGGCTCGGGTTCCTTATACGGATTTTTATACACTTGCAGAACTTCCCCTACTACAATCCAGTGATCCCCGCCATCATGCTGTGCAGTGATCTGACAGGCAAACGAAGCTATACAGTCATTTAATCGCGGTGCCCGGAAAGTATCACTGAAATAGCGGTCATAATGTACTTCATTTTCTATGGTTGTAGTTTTGGCCCCGGCAAAATAATTAGAGACTTCTTCCTGGTGGATCCCCAGTACATTAACGGTAAAATGCCCTCCATCATGCAGCAGTTCAGAAAAGGCGGCTTTTTTAGAGGGACAGACCAGTAACTGGATCGGTTCCAGCGACAGGGAACTGACCGCATTGGCTGTCATACAGCGTACCTGCCCTTTATGTTCGATGATCAGTACCGTAACACCTGTAGCAAACAGGCCTATGGTATTGCGGTACTCCTGCACCAGTTCCGGCTGTTCATCTGAGTGAGTTGTCGTTTTTGTCATTATTAAAGATCCAGCCAGTTTTGGGGTTTAAGGTAATTATCGTATAAATCTGCTTCGGCAGAACCGGATTCGGGCTGCCAGTTATAACGCCACATCACCAGCGGCGGCAGGGACATTAAAATTGATTCGGTTCGACCGCCGGTCTGCAGGCCGAACAGAGTACCCTGGTCATACACCAGATTAAATTCAACATAACGACCACGCCGGTAAAGCTGAAAGTCCCGCTCCCGCTCACCATAGGCCGTTTTTTTACGTTTTTCAACAATAGGCAGATAAGCAGGTATAAAATTATTACCAACATTCTGCATAAAACGGAAACAATGATCAAAATCACGCTCATTCAGATCATCAAAAAACAGACCGCCCACACCACGGGTTTCCTGACGATGAGGGAGATAAAAATATTCATCACACCATTTTTTGTATTTAGCATAATAGTGCGGATCAATATCATCACAGCACTGTTTGGCCTGATGATGCCACTGGATCACATCTTCACGGAAAGGATAATAAGGGGTTAAATCAAAACCACCGCCAAACCACCAGATGGGATCAGCACCTTCTTTCTGGGCGATAAAAAAACGGACATTAGCATGAGTCGTCGGAATATAGGGATTATGCGGGTGTATTACCAGTGATACTCCCATGGCTTCAAAAGAGCAGCCTTCCAGTTCAGGTCGCTTGTCCGTGGCTGAATGAGGCAGAGAATCACCGCTAACATAGGAAAAATTAACCCCAGCCTGTTCAAAAACCCCGCCGTCTGTCAGTACCCGGGTTCTGCCACCCCCACCGGATTCCCGGCGCCAGTCATCCTCTAAAAATGTCTGTTGTTGATCCTGCTGTTCCAGAGAGCAGCAGATATTGTCCTGTAGAGATAATAAAAATTGCTTAACCGCAGAGGGATCCGGCTGACTCATAATATTCCTTGATTTCTGATTATTCTAGAATGTTTGGGGCTAAGAGGATGGTTTTCAACGGCACTTGGTTACAGGATTTAGAACTCAGGATTTAGACTATTCTGAATCAGGCTTAATACTATTACCGGCAGACATAAAAAATGCCAGTTTCAGGTTTCCCTGGAACTGGCATTTTTAAACAAGACTGCTTTTGGTAAGTTATTATACCATTAACAGCTTATTGTGCTGGCGCTGCTGGTGCAGGTGCAACAGGAGCAGGTGC
>JBHNNM010000098.1:0-8040 GCA_048563625.1 Gammaproteobacteria bacterium
AGCCTGACTTTGGAAGGTAGGCTGTTCACTATGAAGGTGGTATTTCAGGTTTGTTCATTTAACCACTGCTGACTTAAACCACCGCAATGAGCGTTTACACAGTTATTTTTACACCCTCTAAGGAACTGGAGTACCTGTACAGGAAAACTGAACTGGTCTCTTTCCCTGTGGCGGAAGAATATCAGTCCTTAATTGATATTATGCAGCATCTACTGGTGGAAAGTTCAGTAGCCTACCAGATTGTTGTTAATGACATCGCCAATAATAAAGATTATCTGAACCTCCTTATATCTGGCAGGAACTGAACCAGCTTTATCTGCTGGCAGAACGTATCGGTGCCCAGAATGAAGTAATGCATTCGCAGCGGTCAATTAAAGATATTTATCTTAAAATCGTTATCCTGAAGTTGCTGGATCCTTAGCGGCTGATGCGTCTGGAATCCAGAAAAATACATCTCCTGCTGGATAAATGGTTAGAGCATAGTCACTTAAAAGGCTTTGCAGGACAAAACCCGGAACATCACCATGTAGTGGATTTATTATCAGATTCGCCTCCCCATTGTTTTGATCCGGATAAGGATAAAGCACCACCCGGGCAGGAGTATGAAGGCCGCATTATTGATCTGGAGCCATTGCGCATATTTATTGATGAATATCTGCAGCGGATTGATCAGGATAAACAGGAGAAGGCACTTAATTACCAGTCCCGTATTCACTATGAAATGCTGCAGCGGATCAGAGATGAGTTGAAAGTCTATAAAGACCGGGTTGAGGAGCGAGTGCTCTCCGGTAATGAGATACGGCTGGTTTCCGGGCTGACAGCCTGTCATCATTTTATTAATAATCGTAAGCCCTTTGAGCCGCAACGGGAAATTCATCAGTGGCAGGAAGAGAATCTGGCGGCGGTTCAGGCAGAGGAGAAAGATGACTCTGAAATTAATTTGATTAATCTTCTGGAAGAAGAGCGCCTGCTGAACAAAAAAATCCAATGGGAGAATTACAGTCCATTAATCCGTTTATGTCGGAAGTGAATATTGTGGGTGATGAATGGGATAAAATTTACGCTTCATCAGTTGTCCAGGCCAATATCTTCGAGTCTCAGCAGCAGTTCAGTGAGAATTTGCAGGAACAGGTCTGGAAACACCGTAATGAAAGCAAACACGGTATGCTACTGGTTGGCCGTAATGACATAGAAATGCCCATTGCCGTGGGAATGCTGGTGGCCTATCGTCTGGCCAGTGTCAAATGGTTGCGCATCAACCCTCATAAAGGCATGGCCATTGGTATTCACCTGATTGCAGTACATTCCAGAGCAGTTGCCGTTAAAGCAGAAGAAGGGGTAGGGGCAGGGGGGCAGTTTCATCGGGCTTTTCTGATTTCAGAAAATAATACCCGGGAGAAAAAAGATAAGCTGCATTTAATTATCCCGGCCGGAATTTATGATATCGGCAGCACACTTAAAATCTGGCATAACCAGAAATTAAACAAAATCAGGATAGAAAAAATTCTGGAAGCCACCGATTCCTTTGAAAGGGTGGCGTTCCGGCTTATCAGAAAAAAGAAATAATTTTGCCTGAGAAAGCATTACCTGATTAAGGACCTTCTTCATCCTCGTCGTCGTCTTCTTCCCGCTCAATGGCATCCAGTTCTGCTTCCATTTCCTCATCGGTCATGGGGCGGTAGCGGGATTCCTCACTATCTGATATATCTTCAGATGCAGTATATGCATGAGTCTGTGCAGTGCTTTCTTCAGATGAAGTGGTGGCTGCAGCGGCGGCGGTTGCTGCGGCCACACCAGTTCCTGCTGTTGCAGTGGCCGTTGCGACAGTGTCAGAAGTGGTACCAGAGGCTGAATCGTAACCTGCCTGTTCCTGGGCTTCCCGTTCTGCCTTTTTATTACCGATCATGCGGGAAAAAAACACGCCCAGTTCAAATAACAGCCAGATAGGGATGGCTAATAAGGTCTGGGAAATAATATCCGGCGGGGTCAGCAGCATGCCGACAACAAAAGAGCCGACAATAATATAAGGCCGTTTTTCTGCCAGCTTATCGGCATTGGTCACACCGGTAATCGTCAGCACAATAGTAACAATAGGTACTTCAAAAGCCAGACCAAAGGCAAAAAACATTTTTAGGACAAAATCGAGATACTGACTGATGTCTGTCATCATGGCCACGCCTTCCGGTGTGGTGGCGGTAAAAAAAGCAAACATCAGGGGGAAAACTACATAAAATGAAAAGACAATACCGGCATAAAACAGGAAAATACTGGACACCAGTAAGGGCAGAGCCAGGCGCTTTTCGTGGCGGTACAGGCCCGGTGCCACAAATGACCAGAACTGGTAAAAAATAAAGGGAATAGCAATAAAAATTGAGGTGACCAGACTTAATTTAAATGGGGTTAAAAACGGTGCCGCCACACCGGTGGCAATCATGGTACTGCCTTCAGGCAGCTGTGCCAGCAGGGGAGCTGATACAATGTGGTAAAGGTCGTTGGCAAAGAAGAACAGCAGCATAAAAATGGCAATAACCACGATAACAATACGCAGAATCCTGTCGCGTAATTCAATTAAATGGCTCATAAACGGTTGTTCATGTTCCATTTGTGGTTCCTGATCGGCCTGTGATGTACTCATAAAATAAAATTAAAATCTCTTTTGTATAGTCTTTTTTTTAATTCTCAGGAAGCCTTAGAAGTATTGTCCGGGGTGGATTCTGAGGATGCAGTGCTGTGAGCTGCTTCAGCCTGTTTGTCTGAACGGTTTTCGTTTACTTTAGGTGTCGGACTGCCTTTTGCAGGTTTGTTCTCATCCGGCTTCTGAATTTCCAGCAAATCGTCCATCTGTACGCTTTCACGCAGGGATTCAGTTTCAGAAGAAACGGCAGAGTTCATGGCACTGGCGGCATTTTTATATTCTTCGGCCAGTTTTTGCTGTTCGGCCAGAATGCGCTTGAGATCTTCGTCCTTGAGTTCTTTATTAATATCTTCCTTGATATTGGAAATAAAACGATTGGCCTTGCCAACGTATTTACCCACAGTACGAGCCACAACCGGGAGGCGCTCCGGCCCGATAACCAGTAAGGCGACTATACCAATAAGGGATAATTCCCAGAAGCCAATATCAAACATATCTAAAGATAATACCCTGAATAAGAAGGTTCAGTCAGACCGGCTGTAAACCATTCAGACCCTTGCCTGAACTGTTGACTGAATAAAACAAATGATTGGAAAAAAACAGATTAAACCTGTTCTTTTTTCTCAGAACTGTGTTCTACCTGACCTTCAATGGTTGCACCGGATTTTTCATCCAGTTGTGCGGTGGTTTTGCTGGATGCTTCAGGGGCATTTTCTTCTTCTTCTTTTATAGCCGTTTTAAAGTTCTTGATAGCACCACCCAGATCACCGCCAATATTACGCAGCTTCTTGGCACCAAATAAAACCAGAACAATGGCCAGAATAATTAATAACTCAGTAACACCAAATCCCATTGGATTCTCCCATACTAACAAACAGTTAAAATTTAAACTCCCTCAATCTCCTTTATTTAAAGGAGGAGAGTACTTAAAACCCGGGCAGGTTCTTACCGCCCAGCAAATGAATATGAAGATGAAATACTTCCTGCCCACCTTCTTTCCCGGTATTTATAATTGTCCTGAACCCACCCGACAATCCCTGAGCTTCAGCCAATTCGGACAATTTTAACATCATATAGGCTATCAGGTCATGATGAGATTCATTTAATTTAGCCAGACTTTCCACATGTTCCTTAGGAACCATTAATAAATGTAAATGGACATCCGCTTTTGGATTTATATCCCTGAAAACCAGAATCTTAGCATCCTGATAGACAATATCTGCAGGAATATCCCCGGCGATTATTTTGCAGAACAGACAATCTGACATTTTTTCCCCTCCCTACACTAACTAAAAGCCTCATAGCACAAATTGAAATACCCTAGAGTGACTGGCTGAAGGTGCTGCCTTTCCGGGGTTTTGAAAACATGGATGTTTTCACAATCGCCTAGATAAGAACTTTTTACAAAAACAAGTTTTGAAAAGTTCTAAACCGATACATGGATGTACTTGAGCGCCCCCGGAAAGGCAGCACCTTCAGCCAGTCACGGTCAGGGATGCTACATAATAACCTACTTATCCTTCCTTGAGGCTTTTTCCTCAATCCCGGACAGCCCAAACCGCCGCCCCAGCTCATTCAACACATCCTCATGGCTCAACCCATGATAAGACAGCATCACCAGAGTATGAAACCACAAATCTGCCGTTTCATAAATAATCTCATCCTTATTGCCACCCTTGGAGGCAATCACTGTTTCAGTGGCTTCTTCACCCACTTTTTTTAAAATACTGTCCTGGCCCTTATGATACAGACTGGCGACATAAGATAATTTTGGATCCGCCTGTTTACGCTGTTCCAGAGTGGTGGCCAGCTGTGCCAGAATATCATTATCCACGGTTATTTCATTCTCTTTATTTATAAATATCGTCAGGGTTCTTTAATACCGGTTCTACTGCCTGCCACTGGGCTGTTTCAGGATCCAGCTTAAAGTAAAAACAGCTTTCCCGGCCGGTATGACAGGCGATACCACCAATCTGCTCAATGCTTAACAATAGCACATCCTTGTCACAATCCACACGAATAGACTTGATTTTTTGCACATGCCCCGACTCTTCACCCTTGGGCCAGAGCTTTTGCCGGGAGCGGGACCAGTACACGGCCCGGCCCATGTCCAGGGTCATGGCCAGAGATTCACGGTTCATCCAGGCAAACATGACTACCTTGCCGGTTTTTTCATCCTGGGCAATGGCAGGGATAAGACCCTGATCATCCCATTTTAATTCATCCAGCCAGTTCTGATCCTGATTATTACTCACAGTCTTACCTCAATACCACGCTCTGCCATATGTCGCTTGGCTTCGGCAATACTGTATTCGGCAAAATGGAAAATACTGGCCGCCAGAACGGCATCGGCATGACCTTCCAGTACGCCTTCGGCCAGATGATCCAGATTACCGACCCCACCGGAAGCAATGACCGGTACTGCGACATTGTCGCTGATGGTGCGGGTCAGGGGCAGGTCAAAACCGTTCTTAACACCGTCATTGTCCATACTGGTGACGAGTAATTCACCGGCGCCGTAGGATACCATTTTTTTAGACCATTCAATGGCATCAATGCCGGTGGGTTTACGACCGCCGTGGGTAAAAATTTCCCAGCGCGGCGCTTCGTTTTCAGTATCCGTACCGGGCTTGCCTGCAACCTGCTTGGCATCAATGGCCACCACAATACACTGATTACCAAATTTTTCTGCTGCTTCGCGGACAAAGTCCGGGTTAGCAACGGCGGCTGAGTTAATAGCCACCTTGTCGGCTCCGGCATTAAGCATCAGACGCACATCGTCCACCGTACGGATACCGCCGCCTACCGTCAGAGGAATAAAAATCTCCCCGGCCACCTGTTCCACGACATGCACAATGGTGTCACGGCCTTCATGAGTAGCGGTAATATCAAGGAAAGTCAGCTCATCAGTGCCCTCACTATTATAGTGGCGGGCTACTTCGACCGGATCGCCGGCATCGCGGATATCCACAAACTGTACGCCTTTTACTACCCGGCCTTTGTCCACATCCAGACAGGGAATGATTCGTTTAGCAAGACCCATTCTTCTTTCTCTTTATCTGGTTAACCTGTTAATTCATCTGCCAGTTTCTGACCTTCGGCAAAATCGAGGGTGCCTTCATAAATGGCCCGGCCGGTAATGGCACCGGAAATCCCATAATGAGCGACCTTGCAAATGGCTTCCACATCACCCAGATCATGGATACCGCCGGAAGCGATCACGGGAATATTAATAGCCTGGGCCAGTTTGGCGGTATTGTCCACATTGGCACCCTGCATCATACCGTCACGGCAGATGTCGGTATAAATAATGGCATCCACACCATCGCCTTCAAAACGTTTGGACAGGTCAAATAAATCCACATCGGAGACTTCTGCCCAGCCTTTAATGGCGACTTTTCCGTCCATGGCATCCAGACCCACAATAATATTACCGGGGAACTGCTTACATAGTTCAGTGACAAAATCTGGATCTTCCACCGCTTTAGTACCAATAATAACATAAGCCACACCGGCTTCCAGGTAGGCTTCCACAGTTTCTACAGTACGGATACCGCCGCCGATTTCTACCGGCAGATCAGGATAGGTTTTAGTAATTTCCTGGATAATTTCGCCATTGACGGGTTTGCCTTCAAAAGCACCGTTAAGATCCACCAGGTGCAGACGACGGGCTCCGGCATCGTACCAGCGTCCGGCCATTTCCTCGGGATTATTGGAAAATACTGTGTCATCCTCCATACGTCCCTGACGCAGACGTACACACTGGCCGTCTTTTAAATCAATTGCGGGTATTAAAATCATTGCTGTTCTCTTAAAGGCTAAAAAATGTCTCTGGTGTTTAGGGTATCAGCTACAGGCAGAGCAATCATAATTGCCGTCCCAGTTAATAAAATTATGAAACAACTGCAGGCCGGCATCGGCACTTTTTTCCGGGTGAAACTGGGTGGCAAAAATATTGTCGGCTGCCAGTGCTACACACAGGGGATGGCCGTATACGGTGGAGCCGGCCACCGGATCAGGAGACTGGGGTACCACAAAATAACTGTGCACAAAATAAAAACGCTGGTTCTGGGGAATATTCTGCCATAGCGGATGTTTAATCTGCTGGTGAACCTGATTCCAGCCCATGTGCGGGATTTTAAGATGTTCATCGCCGCTGGCAGTGGGATCGCTTAGATCATCGGCAAAACGCTCCACATTACCGGGGATAATATTCAGGCAGTCTACACCGCCGTTTTCTTCACTACGGGTCATTAAGGCCTGCATGCCGATGCAGATCCCTAAAAATGGCTTGCTGGCTGCAGCCTGTTTAATGGTGTCCACCAGATCCAGACGCTGCATCTCGCCCATACAGTCCCGCATGGCGCCGACTCCGGGTAATAACACCCGGTCGGCGCTAGCAATAACCTGTTTGTCAGCCGTCACTTTTACATCAGCCTGGCTGTCTGCGTGTTCCAGTGCCTTGGCTACAGAGTGCAGATTCCCCATGCCGTAATCAATGACTGCAATGCTTATTTGTCTGGACATAATCTTTTATTTTAAAGTTACAAATTGCTAATTTATTAATGGTGTTATTATAAACTACCCTTGGTGGAAGGGATAGTGCCCTGCATGCGTGGATCCGGGCTAATGGCCATACGTACGGCACGGCCAAAGGCCTTGAAAACGGTCTCAGCAATATGGTGACTATTAGTGCCGCGAATATTGTCGATGTGCATGGTAACCAGTGCGTGATTAACAAAGCCCTGAAAAAACTCGTGGAACAGTTCGGTATCAAAGTTGCCAATGGTTTCTCTGGGGTACACCGTCTGATCTTCCAGCCCGGGACGACCGGAAAAATCAATCACTACCCGTGACAGTGCTTCGTCCAGGGGGACATAGGCATGACCATAACGGGTAATGCCTTTTTTATCGCCCAGTGCCTTGCTCATAGTCATGCCCAGGGTAATACCGATATCTTCTACCGTGTGGTGGGCATCAATGTCCAGATCACCCTCGGCTTTAACCGTAATGTCAATCATGCCGTGACGGGCTATTTGATCCATCATGTGATCCAGAAAGGGGACGCCGGTATCAAAACTGCCTTCACCGGTACCGTCCAGGTTGATATCTACCTCGATACGGGTTTCGTTAGTATCGCGTTTTACTGATGCCTGTCTAGCCATGGTCTTAACCTTTTGCCTGTAGGAAAGAAGCTATTATAACGAAACTTTGTTCAGGAAACAGGCGTGTGGAATAGAAATTTGCAAACGGTGATCAGGAGTCTGTATTAAGAACAAGTCAAACATTAGGGGCTGTTGATCTTTTGTGTACAAAATTTAACCATTCCACATAGGAAGCCACACCATACAACAGCCTAACGCTAATGTACTGGCATAGTTTCTTTCCAGCTTATCATAGCGAGT
>JBHNNM010000099.1:0-8040 GCA_048563625.1 Gammaproteobacteria bacterium
TTTATCCCTGCTTGTCAGCCTGTTATCGGCAGGCAGTCTTTTTGCTGAAGAGGTACAGAAAATTTATGAGTACCAGAGCAAGGACGGTGTACCCGTGTTTACGGATAAAGTGAAACCGGATAAACAATTAAAAAGTGTTCAGAAAATAAAAAAACTGTCTCCGGAAGAGGAAGCTGAACGGCAAAAAAAGCTGGAAAAAATAATTGTTAAGGATCAGGAGAAAGACCGTCAACGCGCTCTGGAACGTAAACTGGAAGCTGAACGTGCTATGCGCCTGCAGACTGAAAGAGAATTGCAACTGGAGCGCTCAAGAAACGCCTATGTTCCGCCGGTTCAGGATAATAACAATAATGGTTATGATGTTTACTGGACAATCCCTGCGTATGGTCTTCCGCCTTTAAGACCCCGACCACCGGGTTCAAGACCGCCTGTCGGCAAACCCCCGGGCAGCAGACCGCCCGGTTCAGGGCCGCCTAATAATAGACCTCCTGCAGTCAGGCCACCGGTACAAAGGCCCAGACCACGCTAAACCTGTTTTTTCTGTCCTCCCAGACGTTCAAGCAGTTTATCAGCTACCCTGAACGCATTGGCGTAGATAGTCTAGGTATGGGGGACACTACCGCCAGTAGGCATAAAGCTGCCATCCGTTACGTATAAATTTTCAACATCATGTACCTGGCAATCGGGGTTAAGCACTGATTTTTCAGGATCGGTACCAAATCGACAGCCGCCGGCCACCAGGTTAGTGGGCGGTACGCCTGATGCAAAGGCCAGCACATTGTCTGCTCCCATTTCACGCATAATATCAGCTGACTTATTAGGCTAGATACCAGCCGACTTTTAAATTCTGCACATGCACATCCACTTTGATTTTTGCCACCGGCAGGCCCCATTTATCCTTAACCTGGGTTTCCAGCGAAACGTGGGAATTGTCAGTAGGCAGCCAGTCACAGAAGGCTTCCACTTTAAGATAACGGCCGCCGGTGAAATGCGCCTTTAAGCGATTTTTTAACGGTTTGCCCCAGAGGATCTGACCATTACTGCGGGTCTGACGACTGGCTCTGGCCACCGGGTTCGGGTGCAGGTGCACAAAATCAATGGTACCACCTTTCTGAGGCGCATCGGTTTTGAACATATCTTTATCGCTTATTTCATACCAGTCCTGAACAGAGCGATTAACAAAGGTACCGAATTCCTTAAGTTCAGTGACTTGCTGTTCTGAAAATTTATCATAGGTCAGTCGTCCGGAGCCGGCTCCGCCACCGGCAAAAATCAGGTTTTTACCTACCTGGCCGGTATTATTACCTAGGCCGTCAGGGTGTTTTGAGCCAGTCGAATTAAGCAGTAATCGACTGGTTTCTATGGCCTGAGCGGCCATCACATAAAGTCTGGCATCCACCGTGTGTTTTTTATCCTCTTTATCAACATACTTCACGGCACAGACTTTGCCTTGCGGATCACTGTGAATATGGGTCACCATTGCATGGGGACGCAGGTCAACATTCCCGGTAGCCATAGCTGAATCAATAAGCGCTGCACGGGAGCTGCCCTTGGCTCCGGTGGCGCAGCCGTAACTGCCGCAGTAACCGCTGTAAACACAGGCTTTTCGGTTCATTGCTGGCTGAGACAGTATGGCCCTAGGCATGGGCATGGTAATGCCTAGGCGTTCGCAGGCCCGGTCAATATGTTCGGCCAGGGGGTGTTCGGCGGTGGGTGGGAAGGGAAAATCCTTACTGCTGCGCGGTTCCTGAAAAGGGTGATCAATCACACGGCCGGACACCCTCACGACTTTCTCTACCTTGTCATAATAAGGTTCCATATCATTATAGGAGATAGGCCAGTCAACAATATTGGCTCTTTCAATGGGACCGTAACTGGACAGCAGGTGAAAATCATTGGGTTTAAGACGGTGAAAAAATCCGCTCATAAAATTACTGGAACCGCCCACTACATTACCGTTCCAGAAATTCCAGCTGGACTGATAAGTTGGAAAACTGCGCCAGCTGCCGTCATCATTTTCCAGTTCCACCACATGCTGTTGTTCACGCATATCCGGAGTATAACCGCCCCGCAAAGAGGTTTTTAATTCATCCTTAAAATAGTCCTGTTCAGTGTACTAGGGGCCTTTTTCCAGCACTAACACCTTATAGCCTGCGTGAGGCAGAGTATAAATAATGGGCCCGGCACCGGCACCACTGCCCACGACACAGATATCAAAATCATAAGACATTTAGCTGATAAGCTCCTATAAAAGCCAGTAACGTTTGTTAGTAGGAGGACGGGGCTCTCCGGCACGATGTTCCAGCCACTGCCAGCCGATACCATCAGGATTGCCGCCGTAAACGGGATCGGTCAGCAGTGATTCAAGGACATAATTAAGGATGGTGATCAGCCAGCGCCGGTCTTCAGGACGGGTTTCAAATTCCCTTAATAACTTTTCTCTTTCATCAATGGATAACTGAGTAAAAGGAATACTATGATTTTTTTCAGCAAACTGCTGCAGCTGGCGGCTGCCGGAGTGAATAAACTTTACATCTTCAGGATTGGTTGCAGGATTGGCTAGATAATTATGCAGATAACGCAGCGCCTGGATTTCAACAGCACCGGGCGCCTGGTCTTCAGATGGAAAGATATGATTTTGTACTGCGGCAATTATGCGCCAGTCCTGTGGGGTAAATTCCCTGACATCTGGTGCCGGTAAATCTGAGCATATTGCCGCATTAACAATTCCAGATAAGGACAGTGAGCTTAGCCCGGTGCCTGATGTCAGTAAAAAATCCCGTCTTTTCATTTTAAATTATTTTAACCCATATTTATCGCTGTAGAAGTTATTGCTCAAGAATATCTGCAGCATCCTGTAAATTACCTAACAAACGCCACTGCATCTGCTGAGGAGAAATATAGCCCAGTTTCTTTGTCAGTTCGTCCCGATCGGGAGACAGGATAATGGTACCCGGCACACCGAATTTCCTATAGAGCATGTTAACATCTTCCGAATCGTCAATGTCAGCATAAATAGCAATATAATTATCCTGGATTATTTTTATCACTTCAGGATCTTTATATGTTACTGCTTTCATTTTGGCACAGAACTGACACCATTCTGCACCGATATCCAGAAGCACCAGTTTATTTTCTTTTTCTGCGGCTTCAAACGCTTCGTTAGACCAAGTGTACCAGTTTATGCCATTCTCAGTTGTGGAATCTGTCGCGTTAGCAAGTGGTATTAGAATAAGTTGAAATAATAATAAACCAATTATAATTTTTCTCATTGTTTTCCTGTCAGTGTTATTTTTTACTCAGACAAATTGTTTATGATTTAATTCAATAAGACCAGACTTTATAATAAATTCTTTCAATTATTAACCTGATAAACCGGGAAGGAATTAGTTGATATTGTGAGAGCACTTCACTTAAAGTATTCAGCATTATAACAGGAAGGCTTATGCCGATGTGAACTGGTTAGCCACCACTGGTTTTATCAAAAGAAGGCAGTCTGAAGCTAATCTCTGGCGTAAAGGGCTGACATCCTGGTAGGGACTTTATTACCCAAGGGAGTCCATAATTCGGTGATAACTTTCATAGCGCTGCCTGGAAATTTTGCCTTCTTCAAGTGCCTGCAGGATATTGCATCCCGGTTCATTAATATGTTTACAGTCTCTAAAACGGCAAGACTGGGCATATTCTTCCAGTTCTCTGAAGCCGTGAATAACTTCATTTTTATCAATATCCCATAAACCAAATTCACGGACACCGGGAGAGTCAATAACAATGGCATTTTGAACCTGGGTATTGTCCAGATGGTACAGTCTGGAGACACTGGTTGTATGGGTGCCTTTATTGGTGGCATCCGAGACCTCGCCTTCTTTAATGCGGGCTTCGAGGAGCAGGGCATTAATTAAGGAAGATTTACCTACGCCTGACTGGCCGACAAATACGGAGGATTTATTGTTTAACTGCTGGTATAAACTGTCCAGTCCATTACGGGCTTTGGCGCTGGTATAAATAATCGGGTAGCCAATATTATGATAAATCTCTATCCGCTGGCTTAACTGTTCCTGTTGATCGTCCGTTAAAATATCAATTTTATTGAGTATCAGTACGGCATTGATATCTGACAGTTCTGCAGCAACCAGGTAGCGGTCAATAAGACCTTCGTTAAGTTCAGGGATGGGTGAGGTGACGATCAAAATTTGATCAATATTGGCCGCCACCGGTTTCATCTGGCCGGAAAAATCAGGGCGGGCCAGGACATTTTTGCGTGGTTCGAGAGCGGTCACTACACCCTGGATCTGTTCGCCTGGAGGCAGGTCTTTTATTTTCTGCCAGACCACATTATCACCGCATACTATGGATTCAATATTCTGCCGCAGGGCACAGCGGATAATTTCACCGGAGGTGTTGTTCTCATTATCCCGCTTTTCAACATCGAGTGAGGCACCAAAATGACTGATCACAAGGCCGTGATAGTGAGTATTATCAAGATGGTCCAGAGAATCGGATAATTTGCTGAGCTTTTTTCTGGCTCTGTCCAAACGTTCCTGCTGGATTTTCTGTATCCGCCATTGCTGACGACGGTTCAGTTTACGTTTGGCCATAGACTTGTTTATTTAACTATTGTTATTTTATTTTATAGAAATTTTTATTCAGGTATTCCACTACATCTTCAATCTGGTCTTCCGGCCAGGGTACGCCGACGGTGGTTTTACAGCGGGTTACCTGCTTTCTGAGACCTTCTATGGTATTGACTCTGCGATCTTCCCGGGTATAAATAACGTTAGGATTGCCTCCCATTAAAGAAGCATGGCAGGACAGGCAGTTGGCATCGTGGAGATCCTTGCCGTGGGCTGGATTAGCGGCCTGTGTAGTTTGTGCCAGTGCCAGCAGTATGGGGGTGGTAAGTAATATTTTGGTTGTTCTTATTAGAGTTCTTTTCATTGTTCTTCCTCTGAGCAATATTTTTTATGTCTATTAAGTGTTAAGTTTGAACGGCCTGGTTTAAATGGGCAATTCTTACCGGTGCGGGCGGATGGGAATCATACCAGGCTGAATGCACAGGGTCCGGTGTCAGGGTATTGGCATTATCTTTGTAAAGCTTAACCAGAGCCTCAGTCAGTTTGGCGGCATCGGCCTGCTGGGCGGCAAAATCGTCGGCTTCAAACTCGTGTTTACGACTTATCATAGCGCTAAACGGCGCAAGAAAAAAGGTAAAAACGGGGGAACTTAAGCTAAACACTACCAGAGCCGCATAAATGGACGGGGTACTCATGCCCAGGCCGTTATAAAACCAGGTTTGCTGCATAAGCCAGCCCAGCACGGCAAAACCGATTAAAGTCATAATGGTCATGGTGATCAGACGCTTTAGAATATGTTTGCGTTTAAAATGCCCCAGTTCATGAGCCAGTACGGCTTCCACTTCTTCTTCATCCAGGGAGTTGAGCAGATTATCAAAAAATACAATCTGTTTATTATTGCCCAGGCCGGTAAAATAAGCGTTGCCGTGACTGGAACGGCGTGAGCCGTCCATTACCTTGATACCCTTGCTGATAAAGCCGCAGCGGGTCATCAGGCGTTCTATGCGCTGTTTGAGCGACTCATCATCCAGTTCGGTAAATTTATTGAATATTGGCGCAATAAAAGCCGGGTAGGCCCACATCATCAGAAAGCCGAAGCCCATCCAGACTGCCCAGGCATACAGCCACCAGTAAGACCCGGCAGAAGCCATTAACCATAGAATAACCATAATTAAAGGCACCCCAATCAGCAGGCCTAAAATAGTCTGTTTAAGCATATCGCTGAGCCAGGTTTTAAAAGTTGTACGGTTAAAACCAAATTTTTCTTCCAGGACAAAGGTACTGTACAGGCTTAAGGGTAAATCCAGAATAGAAGAAATAAATGTAATCAGCAGTATAAACAGTACACCGGTATAAATGGGAGACAGTTCCCAGGAGCGGACATATTGATCCACCCACTCCAGTCCACCCCCAAGGGTCCATACCAGCAGCAGTACGGTACTGAATAATAAATTGATATTACCCAGTTTTTCTTTGGCAATGGTGTAGTCCGCAGCTTTCTGGTGATCGGACAGGCTGATTTTTTCAGCAAAGGCTTCGGGAACCTTGCCCCTGTGTTGCTGAACATATTTAATCTGCCTGAGTGAGAGCCAGAAATGGGTCAGGGCTGACAGAAAAACCATAATTAGAAAAAGTGTTGTAAATAAAGGCATAAAAACTCGTTGGTTATAAAATGAAAAACTATCTAATTTTTGTTGTTTTGACTATATTATACCTCATTCGTTTAATTT
Source organism: Gammaproteobacteria bacterium (assembly GCA_048563625.1). Classification (GTDB taxonomy): domain Bacteria; phylum Pseudomonadota; class Gammaproteobacteria; order GRL18; family GRL18; genus JANELJ01. The sequence goes on from JBHNNM010000099.1 coordinate 6,305, forward strand.
CAAGAGAGAAGACATGTCACAGGATCAACGTAACTTAATCTGGGTCGATCTGGAAATGACCGGCCTGGAGCCAGACACCGATAAAATTATAGAAATTGCCACCATTGTCACAGATGCTGAACTGAATATTCTGGCGGAAGGGCCCGTGCTGGCTATTCATCAAAATGATGCGGTGCTCAATGCCATGGATGAATGGAATACTAAACATCATGGTGAGTCCGGGCTGATACAAAGGGTTAAGGACAGTACCGTGGATGAAGCGGAAGCCAGTCGTCAGACCATTGAGTTTTTAAAAGATTATGTAGGCAAGGGTGTTTCGCCCATGTGCGGTAATAGTATCTGTCAGGACAGGCGTTTTATGGTACGTGGTATGCCGGAACTGGAAGCTTACTTCCATTATCGGAATCTTGATGTCAGTACGCTCAAAGAGCTGGCTCGGCGCTGGTATCCCAAAGTTTTTGACGGTCTGGTCAAGAAGGGCGCTCATCAGGCGCTGGATGATATTCGTGAATCCATTGAGGAATTAAAATATTATCGGGCGCAAATGCTCAAATAGCAGTCCAGGACAGCATAAGTGTTAACCGCTTTTTTTCTGGAAGTGCGGGCATCCTGCCTGCAAAAAAACTTATACTAAGCTATGAAGCCTGCAGTGTTGCGGCAATTCGTTCCAGTTCTTTAACATCCAACTGGTTTGCTTTGGCGTATTCCAGAGCACGGGATAGACGGGCAGGAGCTGAACGCCCCATGCATTTATGGGCCAGATCGCCGTTTATGGCTTCAACCATTGCTTCTATCAGGCGTTCTTTATCGGCATCGTCAAAATTCTGGCCGGTCAGATGGCTCTGAACTGAATAGTCAGGACATCATCAATGACCTTTAAAGCCAGATCACGATTTTCATTCCACAGATCATTGACATCACTACCGGGCGGCATATCCAGACCGGTAATATTGGTGGTCAGGATATAGAGGTTTTTACGCACCAGTTCAAACAGCATTTCCTGATCGTCTTTTACCATCCAGGCAGGAATATCCAGAGTAGCTAGGGCGTCTTTTATAATTTCAGCTTTAGGACCGATAACAGGAGAAGGTTTAAAATCCTGACCTTTTTTCTTTTCAAACCAGATAGAGATTATCGTTGGGTTTTCAATATGATGAGCCTGCCAGTAGCGGGGCAGCAATTCATTCTGCAGCAGACACAGACGGTCTTTCCAGTTTGCGGGTATTTGTTCCAGAACCGGGGATAAATCACTTTCTCCAACAGCAACCAGTACCATTTCGGGTTCTTTAAGGTGCTCAGACATTGCTTCAATACTGATTTCACGGGTAACCGGGTATAGCGGATAACCGGCTCGAAGTAGGGCGCGGGTAAATACCCCGGACATTTCACCAATACCAATAACTACAATAGGGGGCTTAATAGAACTGTGTATTGCCTGTTCGGACATAAATTATTTAACCTGCACATGATAGAGTTGAAAGAGTAACAGCAAATAAAATATACCAGAATTCAGGTGTTTTTAAAATTATATATCAGCTTTATTCTTCGGTTTTATTTATTAAATGCTGAACTATTTTTTTTGCCAGTTCGACAGGTACAAATTTGGTTAATACATCATTGGCACCGCAGGAAATGGCATTTTCCATATTGATATTGCCGTTTAGAGAAGTATGCATCAGTACATGAAGGTCTTTGAATTTAGGCAGCTTTCTAAGTTCTCTGACAAAGGTATAACC
>JBHNNM010000100.1:0-7993 GCA_048563625.1 Gammaproteobacteria bacterium
CTCGCTATGATAAGCTGGAAAGAAACTATGCCAGTACATTAGCGTTAGGCTGTTGTATGGTGTGGCTTCCTATGTGGAATGGTTAAATTTTGTACACAAAAGATCAACAGCCCCTAGTCATTAATGCCCCATAACAATGCACTCTGATAGTGCAGAAATAAAAAAAGAGCCATGCATTTGATGTTTTATCCTTGTTTTTCATTTACTTATATTATAATGGCCTGTTTTATGCTTAAATATTAGTAAGATTTAATATTTTAAGAGGGTTCTACTCATGTCAAATAACAGCGTGTCATATAACAGCGCATCGGGCAGCAGGCTAAACCTGTTTTCCTTTACCGTGAAAGTTAAAATACTTCACCTGACCTGGCTGGCTTTTTTTATCAGCTTTTTTGTGTGGTTTAACCATGCACCTTTACTGGTTTCCATTAAGGAAAGCCTGGGGCTGACTGATGGGCAGATTAAAACCTTATTAATTCTCAATGTGGCCTTAACTATTCCGGCCCGTATCATTATCGGCATGCTGGTGGACAAATTCGGGCCGAAACGGACGTTTTCTACTTTACTGGCTCTGGGCAGTATCCCTTGTTTTATTTTTGCCACAGCAGACACATTTGAACGTCTGGCCCTGGCACGCTTTTTACTGGGTTTTGTCGGCGCCGGTTTTGTTATCGGCATACGTATGATGGGTGAATGGTTCCCTGCCAGACAGGTCGGTGTCGCCGAAGGCATTTACGGCGGCTGGGGTAACTTCGGTTCTGCAGCCGCTGCCATGACCTTACCCACTATCGCCCTGATGTTCGGCGGTGATGACGGCTGGCGTTATGCGGTAGGTTTAACCGGTATAATAGCCCTGACTTATGCGGTAATTTATTTCTTCAGTGTATCCGATACGCCTAAAGGTTCAACCTATTTTAAACCCAAACGTATGGGGGCTATGGAAGTTACCTCCAAAGGTGATCTGTATTTTTATATTCTGATGTCTGTTCCCCTGTATGCAACTTTAACTCTGTTAACCTGGAAACTGTCACCTGCCGGCGTCAGTCTGCTGGGTACTGCGACAGCAGATATTATTTATCTGAGTATCTGGACTCTGTTTGCCTTTAATGTCTATAAAATTTTTCATATCAATAATGAGCATTTAAAGGAAGCAGTGCCGGAAATTCACCGTTATAAATTTAAGCAGGTGGCTATTCTGGATCTGGCCTATATGGTGACCTTTGGCTCCGAGCTGGCGGTTGTATCCATGCTGCCCCTGTTCTTTTATGAAACCTTCCATGAAAGTCATGGTATAACCGCTGTTATGGCGGGTCTGCTGGCTTCCGGTTTTGCCTTTATGAATCTGGTGGCACGTCCAGGAGGCGGTTTAATCAGTGACAAGTTTGGCCGTAAACGCTCTCTGACTATCTTTTTACTTGGCCTGGTGGGAGGTTATTTTATTATGAGTCAGATTGAATCCAGCTGCTCTCTGGTTCTGGCGGTTATGGTGACCATGATCTGTTCTTTCTTTGTGCAGGCTGGCGAAGGGGCTGTTTTTGCCATGGTGCCTTTAATTAAGCGACGTATGACCGGACAGATTGCCGGTATGGTAGGTGCTTATGGTAATGTGGGTGCGGTGTTATTCCTGACTCTGTTATCCTTTGTATCACCGCAGATATTTTTTATTACCATTGCCTGTGCGGCTTTGTTTGTACTGGTTGCAGTGCAGTTTATTGAGGAGCCTAAGGGGCATATGGCTGAGGTTCTGCCGGATGGGACAGTAGAGATGATTGAGGTTGATTAAAGAAAAGATTGATAGTTAAAGTATTTAGTGTATCTGACCGTGGCTGGCTGCAGGTACAGTATTTCCGGGGGCGCTCAAGTACATCCATGTATCGCTTTGTGAAAACATCCATGTTTTTAAAACCCCGTAAATACTGTACCTGCAGCCAGCCACTCTACGTCCTTCTAAATCATATTAAAAAGTTTCAGTAAAGATTCTTTAATCAATAAAAGTTGTTGAGAGAAATGGAAAAAAAACTCGCCATTAGTATTGGCTATTACAGTGACAAAGGCATTAAGTCTGATAACGACGATTTTGTGTCCAGTAAAATTCCTGATAATCAGGATTTGCGGACTAAAGGGATTGTGGTTGCTATTGCTGATGGGATGAGTTCCAGTGAGGCGGGTAAGGAGGCCAGTCATGCCTGTGTGAACGGGTTTATTAACGATTATTACAGTACACCGGCATCCTGGTCGGTCAAAAATGCGGCGCAGAAGATTATGTCGGCGCTTAATAACTGGCTGTATAGTCGCGGACATACCGACTATCAAAGTGCTAAGGGGATGGTCACTACGCTGACCATTTTGATCCTCAAGTCCACTACGGCGCATATTTTTCATGTGGGTGATTCACGGATTTACCGTTTACGGGACGGAGAGCTGGAGCAGTTGACTCGGGATCAGCGGGTGCAGGTGTCTGATGATCGCAGTTATCTGAACCGGGCCATGGGGATCGATCTGCATCTGGATATTGATTATCGTAAAGTTCCCCTGGAGCCTGGGGATGTGTTTATGCTGTCTACCGATGGTGTGCATGATTTTCTGTCTGACAGGAAAATCAGGTCAATGCTTAAGGGTATTGAGTATGACAATATTGACAGTGAGGCTTTAAACCAGCACTGTACGGACATTGCTCAACAGGCTCTGGATAATCAGTGTAACGATAATATTAGCCTGCAGCTCCTTAAAATCGAGAGTCTGCCGCTTCCGGAAGAGGAAGAGGTACTGATGAAGGCTCATGAACTGCCCTTCCCTCCACCACTGGAAGCAGGCATGGTCATGGATGGTTATCAGATCATCAGGGAGCTGCATGCCAGTAAACGCACTCAGATTTATGCCGCCCGAAATAAGGAAACCGATGAGCGGGTTATTTTAAAAACACCATCGGTAAATTATGAAGACGATGCGGCTTTTATTGAGCAGTTTCTGCATGAAGAATGGGCCGGCAAACGCATTCAGTCACCTTATGTTCTAAAGGTACTTACGCCTGAACAGAAACCTCGGATGCTGTATTATGTCACCGAATATCTTGACGGTATTACCTTAAGGGAGTGGATGCAGCAGAATCCTCTGCCTTCAGTTGAAACGGTGACCCCAATTGTTGAGCAGATTGCCAAAGGTTTACGGGCCTTTCATCGGCTGGAGATGATCCATCAGGATTTAAAGCCTGAAAATATTATGATCAGCGCTGATGGCCAGGTTAAAATTATTGATTTTGGTTCGGTAAAAATTGCCGGGATCCAGGAACTGAAAAAGAATACGGATAATGAAGAAAATATTCTGGGTACAGTTAATTATAGTGCCCCGGAGTTTTACCTGGGTCACTCCGGCGGTGAGCGCAGTGACCTGTATTCACTGGCGGTAATTACCTATGAGCTGCTCAATAACTGCCTGCCCTTTGGCAGGGACATGCCTGAAAAGGCTGATTATCGGCAGTTATCCCAGCTTAAATATGTACCCAGTATTCATATCAACCCCATGGTACCTATCTGGATTGACGGCGCTATTAAAAAGGCACTGTCACTGGAGGTCAAACAACGTCATGAGGATGTATTTGAATTCTTATATGATCTGCAAAATCCTAATCCAAGGTTTTTAAATAACACGAATACGCCTCTGATTGAAAGAAACCCCATGCTGGTCTGGAAAAGCATCAGTGCAATTTCCTTAATAATCAATTTTATCCTGCTCTATTATCTTGTAAAATAACAGCCTTCTTTCTTTCAACTTATATTCAGAATTTCAGGTAATCTTATGGCCAGCAATAAATTTAATTTTGGAAGTTTTCTGATCCGCCTTATTTTTGCACTTTGTCTGGTTTTTACTACCTATAATCCCAGCGAATATTCATTTTATCACTGGACAAAGAATATTCTGGAAACTGGCTTTACCCCTTTATTTGCTTTTTCCGGTGTGCTTTTACTGATTAGCTGGGTGGTTTACCTGCGTGCTACCATCACTTCTTTAGGTCTGGTTGGACTGATTCTGGCTTTTGCTTTCTTTGGTACCCTGTTATGGCTGATTATTGATATGGGTATTGTACCGGCAGACAGCATTAAGATGATCACCTATATAGTACTCACTCTGCTGTCTATGGTCCTGGCCATTGGTATGTCCTGGTCCCATATTCGCCGACGTATGTCTGGACAGGTGGATGTTAATGAAACAGATGATGATTTATAAAAACAGCGGAAATTCAGCTACTGATAGTTTTTTATCAGGCTTTTTATAATTAAATTCTTTTGAGCATCAGGGTTCAAGAGTTTAACATCAGGCTCAAAGCTCTTTCTAACCAGTTCCGGAATGGTTTTTGCCGGAACTGGCCGACTAAAATAGTAGCCCTGCACTACTGGACAACCCAGCTGTTGTAGAAACGCTACCTGTTCAGGTGTTTCCACACCTTCTGCAACAAATTCATAGCCCAGAGCCATGGACATATTCACAATGGTGCTGACCATCAGTGCCGAGGAAGGTTCATCTGGTAATTCCCGGATAAATTCCCGATCAACTTTTAAGGTATCAACTGCCAGTTTTTTGAGTACTGAAAGTGATGAATATCCGGTACCAAAATCATCAATTGCAATCCGTATGCCTTTATCTCTGAGCTGTTGAGTGATCTTAAAATGCTGTTCAGTGTTTCGAGTCTGACTTTCAGTAATTTCTATTTCAAGATCACCGGAATTCAGACCATATTGTTGCATTTGCTGTACAGCTTTTTGTGAAAAACCTTCACTGGAAAAATGTCCAGGTGCAATATTAATAGCTATATTTATAGCTATACCCTGCTGCTTCCAGTTCTGTTGCTGTTGACAGGCATTATCCATAACCCATTCACCAATTTGATTAATCAGCCCCATTGTCTCCAGTACAGTAATAAACTGATCCGGCATCACCAGGCCTTTTTCAGGATGCCGCCAACGCAGTAAAGCTTCTACACCAGAAATCTTATAATTGTTTAAAGAGATTTTAGGCTGATACCATAATTCAAATTCATTATTGAGCAATGCCTGTTTTAGCTCATTTTCCAGTTTCTGGCGTGCTATTGCTCTGGACGTCATCTCTGAATTATAAAACGCATATTTATGTTTGCCAGCACGTTTAGCTGAATACATGGCAGTGTCCGCTGCTTTTAGTAAGGAGCTAGCGGTAGTACCATCTTCCGGGAATACCGCAATACCAATACTCATTTCTGGATTGATTGTCTGAAAATCCAGCACAATAGACTCCTGTGATAAATCCAGACATCGTTCTGCCAGTCTTATTGTATCAATACCTTCATTAATATCATTCAGGATAATACAGAACTCATCACCACCCAGTCTGGCGATAAAGTCAGTTTCTCGCAACAGACCTTTGAGTTTAGCAGAAATTAGTTTGAGATATTTATCACCCTGTTCATGACCCTGGGTATCGTTTATTTCCTTAAAACCATCCAGGTCAATAAATAGAACAGCCAGTTTATTTTTATTACGTTGAGCATAGTTGATCTGCTCATTTAGAGACTGATGAAAATGACTCCTATTAGCAAGACCAGTCAGTTCATCAAAAAATGCCATATCAAAAATTTTCTGTTCCGCTGACTTGATAATGGAAATATCCTGTACCGTGCCCAGTAAAGAAAAATTACCATGAGAATCCTCAATACGTTTAATAATCTGGTTCATAATCATCCAGTCCTGCTTCCCTGAGGGTTTCATGCGGTATTCAACCGTTGCAACCTGACCAGTTTCAATAACGGATTCAATAGCCATTTTTACTCTGTTCCGATCATCCTCATGTAACCATTGCATACAGAATTCCATATCATATCGAGTATTATCAACTCCACACATTCTGGTCAGATTTTCAGACAACTGGATCTCATTAGAACTCATATCCCATTGCCAGTAACCAATTTGTGCTATCTCTTCTGATATGGATAATAAGGCTGTGTTATTTTTTTCATTATCGTAACGCAGGTTAATTAACTCTTCATAATTCCGGCCAATAACAACTCAACTTTTCATTAAGAAAACAAAGTACAGGAAACTAAAAACAGCCATTTCCAGGGAGAAAAAGTCTCCATTCCACAGTAATCGGCTTTCAATAAAAACCAGGATAATACCCTGGTAATGCACTACAAGTTTTGAGTCATAGGAAAGTACACCTAAGGCGGCACCGGAAACACCGGCCAGGGCCAGAACCAGCAATACCTGGTATTCCGGGTAATTATAGGGATAAAACAACCACATTGATGCTCCCCATAAAACTGCAGCGGCATAAGCACCGGTTTTAAAATGCTTATACCAACGTTCTGTACTGGTATTTTTTCCTAACTGTTTTTTAAAAAAATAAAGACCTAACAAACGATAGCTGTTCAGTCCGACCAAAACCGCAAACCAGATCCAGACCATTAATGCATCAGTACGGGGTAAAATAAACAGAACCAGTGTTAAAGCAACAAAGAAGGTAGCAATGCTTGATATAAAAAGATTTTTAAATAAAAGCTCCAGTTTCATCAAACGAATACTGGAGACTTTTTCCAAATTGCTCAGCATAACTTAGGTTTACCGCAGGATAGATTTTAAAATAAAGCCATTTTTCATAATGGTTTTAAGTATAGTTAAGATCTTGCAGTTTTCCCAATTGCAAAATACTTTTTTGATTCTTTTTCCAGCTGACAACTTGCTTATATGCTGATATTTGCTATTCTTTAAACATCTGTTATTTTTGAAAAAACTCCTTTATATGTCCCTACTGGATCTGTTCAAGGTCAAATTCCTTATTATTGATGATTTTGCTAATTATCGTTCTATGCTCCGTTCTATTTTAGTCACTTGTGGAGCACAGCATATAGAAGATGCCTCCAATGCAGCTGATGCCCTGAAAATGGTCACCTATAACAAATTTGATGTCATTTTATGTGACTATAACCTGGGTGATGGTCAGAATGGGCAGCAGCTACTCGAAGAGATCATGCATCGTCACCTGATGCCCTACGGCACTATCTATATTATGATCACTGCAGAAAACACCCAGAATATGGTCATGGCAGCTGTGGAATACCGTCCTGATGGTTATTTAAATAAACCCTTCCCATAAGAATTGCTGCTTAAACGACTGGATATGCTGGTTCAGAAAAAGGCCATTATGAAGGATATTTACCGAGCCTATAACAAAAAAGACTATCAAAAGGCCCTTGAACTTGCTGATGAAAAAATGGCTCAGCACAAGAAACAGGCTCTGGAAATAGGCAAACTCAAGGGTGAAATTGCTCTGGCTGCCAATAAGCTGGATATTGCACTGGAAGTCTACAACAAAGCCCTGTCGATAAGAGACTTTCAATGGGCCAGGGTCGGTAAAGCCAGAGCATTATTACAGAGCAGGAATTATGCTGAAGCCCAGACTATACTGGAAGGGGTTATCAAGGAAAACAAAAATTATATTGAAGCTTATGATCTGCTGGCACAGGCACTGGAGCAGCAGGACAAACTGGAACAGGTACAGGAGGTTCTGACCCAGGCAAGTAAAATATCACCTCACGCCATTGCCCGCCAGCAGCACCTGGCCAATGTTGCTATAAAAAACGGTGATTCAGACAGTGCGGAAAAAGCTTTAAAAAAAGCCGTTCGTGAAGGTAAATATTCCTGTTTTGGAAAAGTGGATGATAATCTGAATCTAGCCAAACTGTATCTCGAAAATGGCCAGAATAAAAATGCCATTCAAATGATTAAAACAACTAAACAGACTTATAAAAAAGATGCCAGTGCTATGTCTCACACCCAGATTGTAGAATGCCTGATGCAAAACAAACTTGGTAATGAAGATATGTCCCGGGAATTATTTCAACAGGCCATAGCTGAAATGCCTGGGGATCTCAGTCTTTTATCAGATGAGTTTAAAACCGATCTCCTGACAATTACCGAACAACTGGGTGAAACTGAACTGGCTGAAGCTCTGCAGGATAATATCA
>JBHNNM010000101.1:0-7943 GCA_048563625.1 Gammaproteobacteria bacterium
AATACATAATACATAATACATATCCATACCATTGCTGTATGCCTGCAAAGTAAATGGTCAGAGGCACCATTAAGATAATAATAATCGGGGTGTAGAGCTTTTTATCAGGATAAAGGAGAGCAGAAGCAACGACTGAAGCCCCTAACTGGGTAAAAATAGCAATATAATGCATTTTACTGTTAGTTTCGCCGGCATAGAGTATAAAAACCAGAGTCCATAGGGAAAAGCTGATATAAAAGAACCACTGGAGTTGTTTGTACCAGTTATCCAGTTCTGACGGAGTCATGGCTTCATACTGGAATGAAGAATAGATCCGGTAACCCCAGAAGCAAACCAGAGCAATCAGGGTATACCAGATGACAGTAGGCAGGATAATATTATTGAGCCAGTCGAGAAAAACGTAGCCCAGACCCGGTAATAATGACAAGCCCAGCATTAAAAGGATTTGCTTGTGTAAAAAGAAATAGCTGGTCTTATTTGTCATTATTATTTACTGGGTAATTCCTATTATCAGTTAACCATCCTTTTGTACATTAAGCTTAGTTTAAAAAGCTTTATAATCAAGGAAGTAAGCAGTGAATACCTACCCAAGAGCAATCAGTGCTTATAAACCTGCATAATAGTTTCCAGCTCTTTAACAATCTTATCCTGGTCTATTTGTGGAATGCCTTTTAATTCTTCAAATTCCTTGCCTTCAAAATGTCCGGTGATCAGTTCATAGACATAATTGCAGCCTTTTTTGGCAATAGCCTCAATCGTTTCATCGTACTGAAAAGGATCCACATCATCAGTACTGGTGCCAAACCAGAAATCCATACCTTTTTCCAGGAATTCCTTATAGGGCAGGTAATGTGAGCCGTCACAGGAAAAGTTCAGGCTGATCATGGCGTTAATAATATTAATGGAACCTGCACGCAGGTAAATGGTTTCATCAGCAAAGCGAAGCTGTTTAAAGTACTCAAATATCTTCATAATATCCTCCTCAGGAACTGTTGCCAGTTCAGAATAAGGACGCCGGGGATAGGCCAGGCAGATATCGGGATCATTGAGTTCATTCATACTCAAGAGAGGATAATTATACGGGTCATCAATCAGCCAGATAGTAACCCGGCTGCTGGAAAAATGGAATTTTCCGTGGAATACGCCGTGCTCACAAATTAATACCTTCATTAAGGCAAAGACATTACCAATATGGGTGTCCATTTCGCTCTGCAGACGCTGCTGGGCAAACAGGCCGCTGCGTATGGCCGGATCGCCCTTGATCTGCTGCCATTTATAATTTTCTTTATAAAGCTTTTTAGTACCCGGCAGTTCCCGTAAATCAAAATCCACACCCAGATAGCCGATAATTTCATTATCAGTATTTTTAATCACATGAATAGCTGTGACAGAAGGGCGTTTATTATGTTTACTGATATACGCTTCGGAAAGGGAAAAATCCGTATGTTTAAAATCAGCTTGCATATAGGGACGCTGTGAACGATCCCGGTTCAGACTGCTGGCATCAAAACCCTGCCTTAATAAAGTATTGGTGATCTGAATACCCCGGGCATCCATCACGTATAAATACTTGCTGTACTTAAAATTAGGAAAGGCAGCCCTTAAACGCACCTCCAGTTTTTGTCTGTCGGGCATATCATCAGCCAGTTTTCTGGCCAGTTCTGCCAGCGGTTTTTTAAGCAGATCCACCAGGTTTTTACGCTGTTCTGCAATGGTTTTCTGTAATACGGTTCTCATAGGCTTTATTGTATCTTTTTTAATTGGCAATGAGAATGTCTTAAAAATCTGTTAAAATTTCCTCTTATTTTTTCATGGCTTTTACAGAGCCGTTATTAACCAGAATAAATCGATTATGACTAAAAAAATTATTAAAATCGCCACCCGTAAAAGCCCTCTGGCCCTGTGGCAGGCCTATTTTGTCCGGGATCAACTATTAAAACACCATGATGATCTCGAAGTGGAACTGGTTAAAATGGTGTCTAAAGGCGACAAAATTCTGGATGTACCTCTGGCCAAGGTTGGTGGTAAAGGACTGTTTGTAAAAGAGCTGGAAGCCGGTCTGCTGGCTGGGGATGCGGATATCGCCGTACATTCCATGAAGGATGTTCCGGTGGAATTTCCTGAAGGACTGCACCTGGCGGTGATCTGTGAACGTGAAGATCCGCGCGATGCCTTTGTATCAAACAACTTTGAAAAACTGGATGATTTACCGCAGGGGGCGGTTGTGGGTACCTCCAGCCTGCGTCGTCAGAGTCAGTTATTAAAATACCGGCCTGATCTGCAGATAAAATTTTTACGCGGTAATGTGAATACCCGTCTGCAGAAACTGGATGACGGAGAATATGATGCCATAATTCTGGCGGCTGCCGGCTTAATCCGTCTGGAAATGAAAGACCGTATCCGCAGTTTTCTGACTACTGAGCAAAGCCTGCCCGCCATGGGACAGGGTGCGGTTGGGATTGAATGCCGTGTTGATGATGAACTCACCCATAAACTGATTGCGCCACTGGCCCATGAAGAAACTACCATCCGACTGACCGCAGAACGTGCCCTGAATAAACGTCTAGAAGGCGGCTGTCAGGTGCCTATCGGCGGTTTTGCAGAACTAGACGGTGATCAGCTCTCCATGCGCGCCTTTGTCTGCTCACCCGATGGTAAAAATCTGGTAGAAGGCTCTGTTTCCGGCCCGGCAGAAAATGCCGAACAAATGAGCATAGAATTGGCTGATGACTTATTATCCCAAGGTGCCAGAGAAATTCTGGCTGAAGTGTATAAAAATGGTGTGTAGAAAATAAAACGGCTTAATTTTGTTTCTGAATTAACTCACACACTTCCTCAATTCCTAATAAAATCCTTGGTGTATGTCTGAGCAGATGATCCGGATTAGCGGCGTATAAGCGTTTGTTTTTTACGGCGCTAAGAAACGGCCATTGCTGCCAGCGTTTCAGCCATTGTCTGGATGAGTCGGCCATGCCGGTAGCAATAATAACCTGTGGGTCTTTTGCCAGAATGGCCTCAATGGACGGAGTACTGGTTAAGGTTCTGGCCTGGGCAAAAACATTGCTTCCGCCGCAAAATTCAATGACTTTTGAAATCAGATGCTGTCCATTCACACTCATTAATGGATTATTCCAGATTTGAATAAAGGTGCGGACTCTGGGCTGGTTCGGTTTATTCTGATATTGTTTTTTTAAGGCATTAAATTTTTGTTCGAACTCTCGGGCACTGGTTTCTGCTTTTTCATTACTGCCCATTAACTGACCGAATTTGCGCAGGGTTTTAGGAATGGAGGAGAAATTTTCAGGTTCGGTAATATAGACCTTTAGGCCCAGAGATTGCTGTTGTTGGATCTGATGTTCCGGATTACCGCTTTTCCAGGCAATAACCAGATCCGGTTGCAGAGCCAGAATTTGTTCTATATCCAGTGAATCATAACTGCCGATGCGGGGAATGTTTTTTGCCTTTTTCGGATAGTCGCTATAGCTCACTGCTCCGATTAATTTATCCCCGCCACCGGCAGCAAAGAGCAGTTCAGTAATACCTGGAGACAGGCTGATTATACGTTGTGCCGGTTGTTCCAGACTGATGGTTTGCTGTGTGTCATCCTTAATGCTGATTTGAGAAAATACTGGTAAGCTTATGAATATAAAAAAATAAAATAAAGTGATTTGAGTGGCTTTTAACATTTTTTAGGTTTTAGGGGGTTGCTATAAAAATTGTGTGTTGTTGGTCTGTTATTTTTTCTATTTTACAGTGATAGAGGCGGCTTAAATTTTCGGTAGTCAGAACTTCGTGGGTTTTACCGAAAGTGCACTGACCATTATCTAGCAATAAAATATAATCGCAATAACGCCAGGCCAGATTGGGATCGTGGATAACCATAATACCGCAATGGGTTTTCTGTTCTGTTGCAGTGAAGCGGGATTGTAATAAGGACAGAATATCCAGCTGGGCTTTAATATCCAGATGGTTAACAGGCTCATCCAGCAGGTAATAATCAGGATTCTGGGTCAGCAGGGTGGCCAGGTTCAGACGTCTTTTTTCACCTCCGGACAGGGTGCTGATAAAGCGTTCGGATAAGTGCTCAAGGTTAAGCTGTTTAAGTGCATGATGGGCAATATCTCTGTCCCGGTTCTTTTCCCACTGTAATGGATCAACAAAGGGATGGCGGCCAATAAGAGCGGCTTCCATGACCGTACAGGGAAAATTGTATTCATACTCCTGCAGCATCAGCCCCATTTTGCAAGCACGTTCAACCGGTTTGTAGCTGGATAATGGCTGATTATTGAGAATAATTTGCCCCTGATCGGCCGACCTCAGTCCAATCATACACTGCAGCAGGGTACTTTTGCCCACACCATTAATCCCCATAACCCCCCAGAACTCGCCGGGTTTAAAGGTCATGCTTAATTGCCGGCAGACGGGTTTGCCGCCAATACTGAGACTGAGAGAGTCAAGCTCCAGAGTTTTTGCTGAAATGGAAGCCATTATTGGCTCCTTCTAAGCAGGTAGAGAAACAGGGGCACACCAATTAAAGCGGTTAACACACCCACAGGCAGCTGCTGTGGAGCCAGTACGGTTCGCGCCAGAGTATCGGCAATTACCAGTAATGAGCCTCCAGTCAGGGCACTGGCTGGGATCAGCAAACGGTGATCCGTGCCGCTGAGCAGACGTACCAGATGAGGTATAACCAGACCGACAAATCCGATGCTGCCCGCCAGTGAGATCGCACCGGCAGTCAGCAGGGAGGATAAAAAGAAAATAATATTACGCAGTTTTCGGGTGTCGACACCCAGGCTTCCGGCCTGCAGATCGCCCCAGAGCAGAATATTCAGTTGCCGGCTGATCAGCAAAGAGCCTGTCAGACCAAGCACAAGAATAATAAAAGCGGGCAGAACAGGGCGGTTATAGCTTAAATCCCCCATTAACCAGAACAGCATCCCGTGTATTCTTTCCGCCGGTGCAATCACCAGTACAAAACTGATCAGAGCATCCCATCCGGAAGCCAGAATAATACCCGTCAGTAATAACCGGGAAATGGTCCAGCTGCCTCTGGAGTGTGCAAAAGAAAATACCAGTACAATCGAAATTAAAGCCCCCAGAAATGCACTGCCGGTTAACCAGACACTGCCCATACCGGCCAGCATGGACAATAAGGCTGCCAGAGTTGCGCCGCCGGATACCCCCAGTACATAGGGATCGGCCAGTGGGTTTCTAAGTAATACCTGCATTAATACACCGGCCAGAGATAATAAGGCACCGGCTGTAAAAGCAGCTAAGGCTCTGGGGAGACGCAAATCAAAAATCAGGCTGTGGTGAAAAGGGGAAAGGGTGCTGCCGGTCAGTGAAAGCAGTTCCTGAACAGAAACAGACACTGAACCGATCAGCAGAGCAAAGATAAAACTGATAAGAGAAAGTATGACCAGAGCCAGCAGAAAAATAACAGGATGTTTTTTTAACATAACATCTCGTTGTGTATTAATTCTGCTGTTCCAGCCATGGTATTACATTTTGTAATGTATAGATGCAAAGGCAAATCTATCCTGAGCTTTGTAAGGCAGTTCGTTACCATAGGTTTGCCTGTTTGTGGCATATTCTTTATCAAAAAGATTATCTACTTTGGCTTTAATAGTCCAGTTTTTTGTCAACTCCCATGCACTGCGAATATTCATAATACCGTAACCCGCAAGCGTGTTATCATTATTTGCGTCAAGGTAACGTTTAGATGCAGCAATAACCGATGCGCCATAAGTAAAATTTTTATATTTACTATCCATATCAAGCCTGAAAGTATCTCTACTGCGGTTGGTCAGATAGTTTCCGGTATCATCATTTTTTGGGTTGGTATGTGAAATGTTTCCCTGGATATTCCAGCCAAATAATTGTGTTCCCAAGCTTAATTCAATACCGTCAATGTTGGCTTTATCAATATTTTCCATAGTTGGATACTGGTATTCAATCAGGTTTCTGATGCTGGTGGTATAAAAATTGGCTGACCAGTTAATGCTTTTAAATTCTCCACTCAAACCGAAATCAAAACTTTCAGAGGTTTCAGGTTTTAAACCAGAATTACCTTTAAAATAACCCACATCCGGGTAATACAAGTCATTAAATGTGGGTGCTTTATAGGCGCTTCCATAATTGACCGTCACTCTTAGATATTCATCCAGATCAAAACCAAGACCAATATTACCTGTATTATGACTGCCAAATTGCTGATTATCATCATATCTCCAGGCACCCTTTATATCAAAAACTTCGCCATAATATTGATATTGAGTAAATACACCTTTTGTCCAGCGACTGTCTTTATCAAAGTTAGTAGTACTATCAACCGATTCATCCAGATAATCAAAACCAACGGTCAGGATGTCTTTATCTCTTATAATAAAATCATTTTTCCAGGAAAAATTATCTTTAGTTGTATCAAACTGAGACTTTTCTATAGTCGTTTCAAAATAAGGGTATTGGTAATTATCACTTTCATCTTTACTTTGCCCAATTAATAGCTGAGAGGACCAGATATCATTTATTTTCAAGTCAGCAACTATAGAAGCAACCTGTTGTTTAAATTCTGTACGGGTTTTGGTCGTAGCCAGATTCAGACCATTGGTATAATCATACTGGTTTTCACCATCAGCTAAGAGGTAACTACCGCTTAAGGTAAACTGTTCGTTAAATTTATGACGTCCATTGATAGAAACAGAGGTGTTATCAAAGCCATCATCATCATTATCTGCATTAGCAGGATCTGGATTACCAAGAAAATCATAGACGTCGGTATCAATATAGCCCACACCAATATTAAAACTGGATGTTTCATTTCCATAACCAAAACCTGCATTGGCTTCTACGGTATCATCAGAACCATAACCTGTGTCAGCATAAAAGCTCTGTCCACGGGTTTCTTTATTTGTAAAAATCTGAATAATACCGCCAATAGCACTGCTGCCGTATAAACTGGACTGCGGCCCTCGTACTACTTCAATGCGTTCAATTTGTGAGACAGGAATATACTGGAAAGGTGTTGTTCCAAGGGTAGCAGAACCATAGGGAATACCGTCAACCAGTACCAGAATATGATCACTATTGGTACCACGCATAAAAATACTGGTACTGCTGCCCATACCGCCACTGGTTTTAACATCAATACCTGGTGTGGATTTTAAAATATCAACGACAGACTGAGCCTGCAAGCGATCAATATCCTTACGGGTAATAATGGTGAGCGGTGCAATGGTTTCATCCACTGTATTGGTGGTTCGGTTTGCAGTAACAATAATTTCTGGAATATCCTCAGCCTGGACCTGGATTGAAATTAAAGGAGTTAAAAAAAGGCTAAGTGCCGAAAGGGTCTGGATGGCAGGTACTTTATACAACATGATCTGATCCTTGTTCACACGCCCCGTGTGAGTAAATAATTAAAATATTTCAGCGGGGGAGTAACAGGGTTCAGGGGGAGACGTACAATAAACAACCTGACCTGGCTCGCCCTCCGCAAGCTTAATAGGTGGTTTTTATGGTCGGTCTCCGGGCTTATGCAGTGCCTTAATGCTTTAAAAAGAATAAAACATTAAGCAGTCAAAAGTGCCTTCCCATATCATAAAGATACAGTGGCGTTTACTTTCGTACTTGCAATTACCGTTGCGGGGGCAGCGCTGGATTTACACCAGCTTCCCAGTCAACTCTGTTATTAAAAGGTTTTTTATATAACAGAATGAGTTTGTGTTACCATAAAAACGTGTCGGTATTCTATTAGTCTGTGCTTATAGTGTCAAATCAGACCGGAGATAATGAAAAATATTCATATTACTTAAAAAATCTAAAGTTTAGAGCGACAGCCGACCCTTGAGTACCCTGTTTCGCTCACACGTTCTTTAACAATTTGTTTGTAACCAGCTGTTTTGAAGTTGTTTTTATAACAAATCTTCAAAACGCCTTAA
>JBHNNM010000102.1:0-7940 GCA_048563625.1 Gammaproteobacteria bacterium
CGGTGTCTTTGTATTATCCATTGAAAATCCCCTATTTCAAGGGTTACTTTACGCCCTGTTAGGACTATAATAAGCCGTTTGAATTCCTCTGTGGTATTCAAACTCGGATTATTATGCAAAAACCAATACCCTATACAGCTAAAACCTGAAACCAAAACCTGATAACCTAACATCTGATAAAGAGTAGCTCTCCACCATGGAAAAAACATATAACCCTCATGCAATTGAACAGCGCTGGTATGAAACCTGGGAAGAAAACGGTTATTTTTCCCCTGATATGAACACCGAACAAGCTTCAGATTCCGGCCAGGACAGCTACTGCATTATGATTCCGCCGCCCAATGTAACCGGAAGTTTACATATGGGTCATGCTTTTCAGGACACCATTATGGATGCCCTTACCCGCTACCACAGAATGAAAGGTGACAAAACACTCTGGCAGCCCGGTACGGATCACGCCGGTATTGCCACCCAGATGGTGGTCGAACGTATTATTAATGCCGAAGGTAAAACCCGCCATGATTTGGGCCGCGAAGCTTTTATTGAGAAAATCTGGGACTGGAAAGCCCATTCCGGTAACACCATTACCCGCCAGTTACGGCGTATGGGTGCCTCTTTAGACTGGAAACGTGAACGTTTTACCATGGACGAAGGGCTGTCGGAGGCCGTTAAGGAAGTGTTTGTACGCCTGTATGAAGAAGGCCTGATTTACCGCGGCAAACGTCTGGTCAACTGGGATCCGGTTCTGCATACAGCGGTTTCCGATCTGGAAGTTATTTCCGAAGAAGAAAACGGTCACTTCTGGCATATGCGTTATCCGCTCAGTGACGGCAGCGGTTATATTATAGTCGCCACCACCCGTCCGGAAACCATGCTGGGAGATACTGCAGTCGCTGTTCATCCTGATGATGAGCGCTATCAGGATATGATTGGTAAAACCATCAAACTGCCCCTGACTGACCGGGAAATTCCTGTTATTGCCGACGATTATGTGGATCCTGAATTTGGTACCGGCTGTGTCAAAATCACCCCTGCGCATGACTTTAATGACTATGATATGGGCAAACGCCATAATCTGCCCATTATCAATATCCTTACTATAGATGCCGCCATTAATGACAATGCTCCGGAAAAATACCGGGGCATGGACCGCTATGAAGCCCGTAAAGCCATTGTAAAGGATCTGGACGAGGCGGGTTTACTGGAAAAAGTTGACGAGCACCGTTTAATGGTACCCAGAGGCGACCGTTCCGGAGCCGTTATTGAGCCTTATCTGACCGATCAATGGTATGTCAAAATTGCTCCCCTGGCTGAGCCGGCCATTAAAGCAGTAGAAGACGGTGATATCCGCTTTGTTCCTGACAACTGGAAAAACACCTATTTTGAATGGATGAACAATATTGAAGACTGGTGTATTTCCCGTCAGATCTGGTGGGGACACCGTATTCCGGCCTGGTATGATGATAACGGTAATGTCTATGTAGGCAAAGATGAACAGGCCGTACGCCAACAGCATAAGCTGGATGATTCCATTAGCCTTAAACAGGATGAAGATGTTCTGGACACCTGGTTCTCATCTGCCTTATGGCCCTTCTCCACCCTGGGCTGGCCGGATAAAACACCGGAACTGGATACATTTTATCCTACCAATGTTCTGGTTACCGGTTTTGATATTATTTTCTTCTGGGTGGCCAGAATGATTATGATGGGGCTTAAATTTACCGGCGAAGTGCCGTTTAAGGAAGTGTATGTGCATGGCCTGGTACGTGATTCTCATGGTCATAAAATGTCCAAATCCAAAGGCAATGTTCTGGACCCTATTGATTTAATCGATGGTATTGAACTGGAAACACTGGTAGAGAAACGTACCTCCGGCATGATGCAGCCTCAACTGGCTAAAAAAATAGAGAAACAGACCCGCAAGGAATTCAAGGACGGCATTCCCGCTTTCGGTACCGATGCCCTGCGCTTTACCTTTGCCATTCAGGCCACTACCGGCCGTGATATCAAGTTTGATATGGGCCGTATCGAGGGCTATCGCAATTTCTGCAATAAGCTCTGGAATGCCTCCCGTTATGTACTGATGAATACCGAAGGCCATGACTGCGGCATGGATAATGATGAAATGGAGTTCAGCCTGGCAGACAAGTGGATTATTTCCCGTCTGCAGCAAACCGAACAGCAGGTCATTGATTCCCTCAATACCTATCGCCTAGACAGAGTCGCACAGGCTATTTATGAATTTACCTGGAACGAGTATTGCGACTGGTATCTGGAACTGTCCAAATCAGTACTCAATAATGACTCGGCCAGTGAAGCGCAACAGCGCGGCACCCGCAATACCTTAATCAGGGCTCTGGAAAGCCTGTTACGCCTGGCTCATCCTATTATGCCGTTTATTACTGAAGAGATCTGGCAACGGGTTGCCCCACTGGCCGGTATCCAGGGTGATACCATTATGTTACAACCCTTCCCTGAACCTCAGTCTGCCCAGGTTGACCAGGATGCCGTAGATGAAATGAACTGGCTGCAGCAATTTGTACTGGGGGTCAGACAGATCCGCAGCGGCTACGATATTAAACCCGGCAAACCGTTAAATGTGTTACTGGCCAATGGTTCTGACACTGACAAAGCCCGTCTGCAGCGTAATGAAACCATGCTGATTAAACTGGCACGACTGGAATCCATTACCTGGCTTGATGATGACAATGCCCCTGAATCCGCTACCACCCTAGTTGGCGAAATCCAGATCTTAATTCCTATGGCCGGCCTGATTGATATTGACGCCGAACGGGAACGGCTGAATAAGGAAATTGAGTCTAATCAGGGCTTTATCAGCAAGCTGGAGGCCAAACTATCCAATGAAAATTTTGTTTCCAGAGCACCGGAACAGGTCGTGGCTCATGAACGCCAGAAGCTCACAGAAACTCAGAACAAACTCAAAAGTCTGACCGAGCAGCTTGAGAAATTATCTTCTTTGTAACACAATGCCGGCAGATAGTAACGCAGATAGTAAAAACGTCCCCCGGTAAGCCGAATTTCTAAATAACCTGCCGGGCCTCCCGCTACTTTAAGTAGCGGGATTTTAACCATTCATTCTGTATACACATAATGATTCAAGGTAACTGACTTATGGTTCTCAATAAACTGTTTAAACCCATCTTCAGCCCCTTCACTAAAGAAAAATGGCAAAGTAAAAATACTGAAGTGAGAAAAAAAGCCGTTCAGGAACTGCCTGTCAGCGCACAGGAAACCCTGGCTGATATTGCCGTTAATGACAGTGATGAAAATATCCGCGCTATAGCCGCCAATAAACTCAGTGACCTGGATCTGCTGCAGATCATCATTATGAAAGGGACTAACGGTACCGTTAAGGAAGCCGCTTTGACCCGTCTGTTTCAGTTGCTTAGTGGTCTTAAACATCCCGTACCGGAATTTCATATACGGGAAAAAATGATCCGCGGCAGCCGTAATTCTTCTCTACTAGAATTTGTCGCCGCCAATGCCAATGAAGCCTCTCTCAGAGAAATTGCCATTCCACGGATCAGCCGTGATCCCCTGTTGGGTGATATTGCCCTGACCGATGAAAATGCCAAAATCCGTCAGCTGGCGGCTCAGCAAATTGCTAAACGTTCCACCCTGGAAAGGGTTGCTAAACAGTCACGTCGAAAAGACAAGCGGGTTTATAAAATTCTTAAAACCAAGCTGGACAAGATCATTGAAGATGAAGAACGGCCTGTACGTCTGGCCGCAGAAGTGGTTGAAATCTGCGACAAACTGGAAAAACTGAAAAAACGCAATCGCTTATTACAGGAAAAAACCACTTTTGAAAACTTTGTTACCCGCTGGAGTGAAATTCAGAATTTTGCCAGCGAAGAACTGACCAAACGCTACCACGCCATCTGCGAAGACATTATTACCAGTATAGATGAACTGGAACATAGACAACAGGAAGAGCAAACTGCTCTGGTCAAGCTGAATACCCTGCTAAGTGCCTTATCCAGTACCGTAGATGAACTGCTACAGGCCGGTGATAATGGAGAAACCGAAGCTAGGCAACAGGAAGACAAACATAAAATCATTACCAACTTGGGCATAGAATGCGATGAAACATTAAAAGCCGTTGAAGATAAACAGCTTATTGAAGAATACAACAAGAAGTTTCAGACCCTGCTGGATCTGCTGGATAATCAGACGCACACCGAAGACAATAGCAGTGATACTGAAAAACTGGATAACCTGATCACACAGGCAGAAAACATGCTTCAAAAAGACGGTTATATTCCAGAAAAAACACTGGCGGCTCTGGAAGATAAATTTCATCAGCGTCTTAAAAAACGCATTAAAGACAGTGCAGGCTCTGATATCGAAGAACAGCAGGAACGTTTTAATACTATTATCAAACAGCTTAAAGACAGACTGGCTGTACAACAGGAAAAAGCTGCTCAGTTAATAAAAACCATTGAGCAGAAAAACCAGTCGATTAAGCAGCTTATCAGTGATGGTCATGTTTCTAAAGCCGATAAACAACTGCATGAACTCTTTAAAAACATTGATAACAGCGATGTACTTTCCAGTGCCGAGAAAAACCGCTATCACCAGATCCTGCATGACATCCGTGCCACTCTCGGGGATCTGTCAGCCTGGAAAAACTGGGCCCATGATAAAGAACGGGAAAACCTGATTCAGCGTGCACATCAGGTACTGGAACAGGCCAGAAACAGCACCAACCTGAAAGCGGAATATACTGAAATTACAGCCGAGATCAAGGAGCTTCGCAAACAATGGAAAAATCTGCGCAGCCGAACTCAGGAATCCATGTGGGAACAGTTTAATAATACGTGTAATGAAGCTTACAGCTTATGTACACCCTATATTGAACAGCAGGCGGCCCAGCGCAAGGCCAATCTTAAAGCCCGTGAACAATTATGTGAACAACTGGAAACCTATATAGATAGCATGGGCTGGCCTACCGGGGAAGATGATCCCGTGGATGAATCCATAGACTGGATCAAGGTTGACAAAATCACCCGTCAGGCCCGCAAGGAATGGTCAGAAATCGGTTTTGTGGAACGTAAAAAACACAAGGCTATAAATCAGCGTTTTGATAAAGATATTGAAGTTATCCGCAATGAACTGAAAAAAGTCTGGCATATTAATCAGCAGCAGTTTAATGACCTAATCCATAAGGTACAGCAATTACATGAACTCATGGATGATGATTTAAATACCGCCATTAATAAAGCCAAACAGTACCAGCAGGACTGGAAAAAAATCGGCCCGGTTTCGCCTTTTCAGCGCAATAAATTATGGAAAAAATTCCGTGCTGCCTGTGATGTAATATTTGATAAACGCAAACAGCAGATTGAACAGAAACAGTCTCATAATACCGAGCGATTAAGAGAAAAAGAAGCCATCTGTGAAAACCTGGAAGCGCTTAATCAACAGCCTTTAAATCGCAAGGATCTTGAACAGGCCTTTAAGGACATTGAAAACCTGTGGCAGGAACTGGCTCCCGAAGCCAAAGCTATCAGCAAGGAAGTTAATGCCCGATACAAAAAAGCTAAAGAAACCTTTAATAAAAAACTGAACGATCTAAAAGCTCAGGAACTGGCAGAGGAAATTGAACTGCTTAAACAGAAAGCCGACCTGTGCAACCGCTTAGAAGCCGTTGAATCCGGCGATCAGGCTACTATAGAAGATATAGAACAACAATGGCAGTCCCTTGATGCTCTCCCATCATCATTGGAACAGGCCATACAGAAACGCTATCAGAGCGCCCTGGAACATATTGAACAGGATCATAAAGAACTGATCGAAAATGAACAGCAGCAAAAACAGCAATTCTGTCAGAAGTATGAAATTCTTACCGGTCATCCCTCACCAGAGGATCAGCAGCAGGCCAGAATGGCAATGCAGGTTGAACTGCTTAACTCCAACCTCGGCCATCACAGTGAAACCGCTGAAAACAGCATTACACCTTATCAACTTCAGCAACAATGGTATGTTATGAGTAACTACAGTCAGGATAAGGCGCTGCAGGCTCGTTTTGAAGCATTACTAAGCTGACACATTTATCTGTTTGAATACCAACCACAAGGAACACTATTGAAAAAAATTATCGGGATTATTCTCATACTTAGTATCAGTATTTTTATGCTGTTACGTGTCACTCAAATTGAAAAACTCAATCCCGATATCGGTAAAAGCATTATTGATAATCATGTCCATATTGCCGGCCTGGGCTATGGTAACAGCGGCTGTTTTATTAATGAAGGTATGCGTAATAATTACCGTTTCCCTTTTTACCTCTGGGCCATGGATGTCAGCGAGGATGAGTTAAAGCAATACGGCGATCAGATCCTGGTACAGAAAGTCAGTGCCAAAATTGCCGAATCCAGAACGGTTAAACAGGCCGTTATTCTGGCAATGGACGGCTATGTTGATGATCAGGGAGAACACAAAGGCCGACTTAATCGTCAGAAAACCCAGATTTTTATGCCTAATGATTATGTTGCTAAAGAAACTGCCAAATACGACAACCTGCTGTTTGGCGCCAGTATCAACCCCAATCGAAAAGATGCATTGCAGCGCTTACAGAAAGCCAGTGAACAGGGAGCGGTCTTAGTTAAATGGATCCCGTCCATTATGAATATCGACCCATCCAACCCTGATTATATTCCTTTTTATCGCCTGATGGCTGATGGCTAAACTCAATATTCCACTGCTAACGCATACCGGAATGGAAAAATCCTTTGCCAATGCCAAAGATGAACTGGCTGATCCTATGCGCCTGAAACTTCCACTGGAGTTGGGCGTTACAGTCATTGCCGCCCATATTGCCACTACCGGTGAGAGTGAAGGTCAGGACAATTTTCAGCGCATTTTGCCGATGATAAAAAAATATCCTAATCTGTATATCGATATTTCCAGTCTGACTCAGGCCAATAAACTGAACTATCTCGCTGAAGCGCTTAAAGACAAAGTGATTACGGCCAAAATGATTTATGGTTCAGACTGGCCGCTGACCTTTTTTCCTCTGACATCCCCTTGGTATCATATTAACCATATCAGCCTGGAAGATGCCTGGGAGGATGGTGCCATAAAAAATCAGTTGGACAGAGATGTTGCTTTAAAGACCACCTTTAAAGTACCCGATGAGGTATTTATGAGAACTCAAAAGGTACTGAATATACCTTAAAAATCCCCTTCTGCACCACGCTTCATAATATCCAGAATAATTTCCTTAACCTTTACGGCTTCAGCTTTCAGTTCCGCAGGCAGAGGTTTACCACCATGGATCATCAGATCCATATTCAGAGTATAGAGCCAAAGTTTACCGGTATGATCTTCTATTAAAGTAATACGACAGGGTAAATAAGCGGAAAAGGCATCGTTATAATCCAGCATCTGGGCCGCAGTAAGCGAATTACAGAACAGGAATATCTTAACAAATCGATATGGTTTGCCCAGTTTGGCGGTAATATCCTTTGATAAAGGCAGTTCGCCCACATTAGCAATATTATGCTCATTGGCCACAAACTTCATGGTTTCTTCTACTTCTTCTGCAGTCAGACCTTCCTGAACAGGTACTTTCCAGATAGACGCAGTGGCGGCATCCTTGGTTTCAATAATGGTTTTAAGCATATTGGTATAGGTTTTTTCTGCACCGGGATCAAACTCACTAAAGGTATTTTTTAACCCAAGGTAAACAATAACAATGGCAATAATGCTAACAAGACCTATAAAGGCCAGTATATTTTTAAACAAGGCTGTTCTCCAAAAAAATTAATACAAAATGCAGAAGTTGTCAGAAATTCGTCCTGAAGGATATTATCAAACTGGGAAAATCCAGGATATAGTGGTTTTTATCAATAATTATTATAATTTACCAGACATCCTGTCTGATTTTTTTAGC
This sequence comes from Gammaproteobacteria bacterium, assembly GCA_048563625.1. Taxonomy (GTDB): domain Bacteria; phylum Pseudomonadota; class Gammaproteobacteria; order GRL18; family GRL18; genus JANELJ01. The sequence goes on from JBHNNM010000102.1 coordinate 7,919, forward strand.
GTTTACTATAGCAAAATTGCTT
>JBHNNM010000103.1:0-7847 GCA_048563625.1 Gammaproteobacteria bacterium
ATCGCCACTCGCTATGATAAGCTGGAAAGAAACTATGCCAGTACATTAGCGTTAGGCTGTTGTATGGTGTGGCTTCCTATGTGGAATGGTTAAATTTTGTACACAAAAGATCAACAGCCCGTAGTAAGACTCCGCAAATGACAATATAAATCCATATCTGTTCAATGGCCTGCCATTGCGGTTCGGCTTCCATAATAATAGCCAGAATATACAGCACCGGTATAGCAAAAAAACTGCGAAAGGTCAGCACAGTGCTGGAACTGACCTGCTGGCGTGCCTGTTTCTGGTAATAATTGGCGATGGGAGCAATGGCTGAAGCCATCACAATAAATAAATCCCCCTTATTAACTGTCCAGTTTTCAGAAAACAGAATAATAAGGGCGCCAAAAGCCATTAGAAATGCGCCCAGTAAATGCTGCCTGGAAAAAGGTTCCCTGCCGATAACATTAAAATATACAAATGAGAAAAAAAACTGCAGAAATATTAAAATCGACATATTTCCGGCAGTGGTCCAGGTTAGTCCCACATAAATAAAAATAAACGCCAGACTCATTAGCGAGGCGCTGAGCAACATGGGCCGGTAAGCCGAAAACTGAATCAGCTGAGCCAGTTTTCCCTGTATTATCAGAACCGTTAAAAAAGTCAGGCTGGCGAAACAGACGGTTAGCAGGTAGGTGTAAATGGGGCTTAGATACTGCAGAATAAGCAGGGTCAGAATTGGAAATCAGCCTTCAAAAAAGTTAAATGCCAGCAGGCTAAGCTCGCCAATGCGCTCTGCAGATTGTGGTTTTTGCAAAAAACACCTCTGTTTTTTCCATAAGGTTAACTGACAATGGGCGATGGAGAGTTTTTTATCAGATGAAATATACGCTATGATACCGGGTATTAAAACAATATAAAGAGTAATAAATATGATCAACCATCAACCGGAACCCGACTGCGGGATGCTTTATATTATCAGTGCGCCTTCCGGTGCAGGTAAAACCTCACTGCTCAAGGCGCTGCTGGAAGAAATGGATTTTATTGAAGTGTCGGTTTCTCATACTACGCGGACAAAACGTCCCGGTGAGAGGGAAGGGATAGATTATCACTTTGTGGATCAGGATACCTTTAAAAAAATAGTTTCAGAAGATCAGTTTCTGGAACATGCAGAAGTTTTTGGTAATTTTTATGGTACATCAAAAGAGCATATCAAAGATAAACTCCAGGAAGGTATCGATATAATCCTGGAAATTGACTGGCAGGGCGCTCAACAGGTACGTAAACACTTTACTGACTGTACCACAGTGTTTATCCTGCCGCCTTCCAGGGAAGAACTGAGGACTCGCTTACAGGGTCGTGGTCAGGACAGTGAAGAAATTATTGAACGCAGAATGAATGAAGCGACAGAACAGGTGTCTCATTATAAAGAGTTTGAATATTTGATCATTAATGATCAGTTTGCTCATGCTCTGGGTGAGCTGAAGGCGTTGATCCATGCATTCAGATTACGTCAGACCCAGCAGTGCCACAGGCATCAGGCATTGATAGAATCGCTGTTAAGTTAATGTTTTAACTCTGGGTTTCAGGGTGGGAGCATACTTTTAATGATTCTCATTTAGACGAAAATACCGTATCCATTGGCCGTACTCCTTGCTGAAGACGCCGTGAATCTATCCATGGAGGCTTTTCGGCAGCGTCCCTGCTGCCGAAACTTCATCAAGAAGTACGGCCAATGGATACTCAGAGGTTATTAATTTCAAGTTGAACATATTTTAACCAAAGTATGATCCGGCCCTGAACCATGATTTTTAAGAACAGCTTTAATTTGTAACAGGAATGAGCCTCTGTTAAAATAGCATGTTTCCTGTTTTATGCTATATTTTATACAATATTCATTTAAATAACTTATTTACAACCCTGAGGGATTAAATCCATGGCACGAGTGACAGTTGAAGATTGTCTTGATAATGTGGAAAACCATTTTGAACTGGTTATGGTTGCTGCCAAGCGTGCACGCCAGATTGCCAATGGCCAGGAGCCGCTGGTAGAAGAAGAAAATGATAAGCCTACCGTCATTGCATTAAGAGAAATTGCCGAGGGCAAAATCGGCCCTGAAATTCTGGAAGAGGTTTCTGCTGCTGTGCATATGGGCAACTCCATGACCTCAGAAGAAGAAGCCAGTAAAGAAATGACCGACGAGCAATAAACGGTTTCTGCTCAAAGTACACTGTCCTGTTAATGACCAATACAATAGGCTATCTTTAACAGGACAGTAGTAAACGAAAAGAACAGGGGCTTTCAGTTGTTTCTAATCAGTGATTTGTGCGCCATGCTGAATACTTATCTGGAAGAAGATAAGGTCAGCAAAGTTTACCACGCCTACCTGTTTGGAGCTGAGGCTCATGAAGGGCAGACCCGGATGACCGGAGAGCCCTATATCTACCACCCTATTGCGGTGGCTAAAATCCTTGCCGAAATGCGCATGGATGAAAAAACCCTTATCGCTGCTATTCTGCACGATGTCATTGAAGATACCCCCACCCATAAAGAACAGATAGCCCAGGAATTTGGTGAAGAAGTCGCTGAAATTGTTGATGGTGTTACCAAGCTGGATCACATCAAGTTTGATAATAAACAGGAAGCGAAGGCCGAAAGTTTTCGTAAAATGATCCTGGCTATGGTCAAGGATATCCGGGTGATCCTGATAAAACTGGCGGATCGCCTGCATAATATGCGTACTCTGGGTATTATGCGCCCGGAAAAAGCCCGGCGTATTGCTGCAGAAACCCTGGAAGTTTATGCGCCCATTGCTAACCGGCTGGGCATGAATGCCATGCGTCATGAGCTGGAGGATCTGGGCTTTAAGGCCTACAATCCTATGCGCTATCGTGTTATTAAGGAATGTATCCATAAGGCCCGGGGGAATCGAAAAGAAATCGTACAGAAAATTCAGGACGCCATTGAAGCCCGTCTGAAACATGAGAATATTCACTGCAGGGTACTGGGTCGGGAAAAGCACCTGTATAGTATTTACCGCAAAATGCAGACCAAGAACCTGCCTTTTTCAGAAGTGTATGACGTCTATGCCTTTCGTGTTATTGTCGACAGTGTAGATAGCTGTTACCGGGCTTTAGGCGCTGTTCATGCACTTTATAAGCCTATTCCCGGCAAGTTTAAAGATTATATCGCCATACCCAAGGTTAACGGCTACCAGTCCCTGCATACTATTCTATTCAGTCCCTTTGGTGTACCCATTGAAGTACAGCTACGTACCGAGGATATGCACCGGGTGGCTGAAAACGGTATTGCTGCACACTGGAGTTACAAGGAAGGTGAAGGCAATGGTGGGGCCATTGCCCAGAGCCGTGCCCGTGAATGGCTTAAAAGCCTGCTGGATTTACAGCAGAATGCCGGTGATTCCATTGAGTTTCTCGAAAGCGTTAAGGTGGATCTGTTTCCTGATGAGGTGTATGTCTTTACCCCCAAGGGCGAGATTATGGAACTGCCCCGCGGAGCCACGGCAGTGGATTTTGCCTATGCGGTACATACCGATGTGGGCAATTCCTGTGTGGCTGCCAAAATCAACCAGCAGCACACGCCTTTAAGTACCCAGCTTAAAAATGGTCAGACCATTGAAATTATTACGGCACCCGGAGCCATGCCCAATCCGTCCTGGCTGAACTTTGTGTTTACCGCCAAGGCCCGCAGTAATATTCGCAATATGCTGAAAAACCTGCAGCAGGATGAGGTCATTGCTCTGGGAACTCGCCTGCTCAATAAGTGTCTGTCTAATATCAATATGTCGGTAGAGGATTTATCCCAGTCCCGTATTCAACGGGTGCTGGAAGAATATGAGCTGAAATCCTTTAATGAGGTGCTGGAGCAGATAGGTATGGGCAACCGCATACCACAGCTGGTGATCAGACATCTGCTGCCGGAGCAGGCCGATGAACTGGATAAAGCGCAGAAGGAAAAAGGCCTGGCGCTGGATATTCGCGGTACTGAAGGTATGGTGGTGCATTACGGCCGCTGCTGTCACCCTATCCCCGGTGACAAGATTGTGGGCTATATCAGCTCGGGTCGTGGTATTGTGATCCATAAAAAATCCTGCAAAAATGCCCGTGATGCCCGCAAGCAGGTACAGAAGTGGATTGATGTGGAATGGAGTGATGACATCAGTACCGAGTTCAGTGTCCCTTTAAGAGTGGTGGTGGAGCATCGTAAAGGTGTACTGGCCACCATTGCCTCGGCCATTGCCGACAGTGAAGCGAATATTGAGCATGTGGATACAGTGGATCGGGAAGACCAGCTCTATTCTCTGGACTTTGTTATTGCTGTGCGTAATCGTACCCATCTGGCGGATGTAATGCGTAATTTACGCATGCTGGAAATGGTGGTGACCTTAATGCGCGTATAACCAGTTTAAGGCGGATATAATAATGAAATTCACAATAGTTCTTCGGGATTTGGTTCTTGTTTTATTTTTAACGGCTGTGCTTAATGTTTATGCTCAGGAGCCAATGCCGGTAGCACCAGTACAGGAAGATACGACCATTGAACAGCAGTTGCTGGGCGCTATGGTGGAAGTCACGATTATGGCCTTTGAAAACCCCCGCGCTAAAGAAACTCTTAATCAGTTTTCTGAATTTATTAAAGATGAGTACACGTACCAGTTTATTATCCAGAAAATTGATAAATTTATTCTGAGCAATGAGCTGGATGAGTATGAAGATCAGGCTGAAGCATTAAAAGATGCTCTGACTAAAATGCGTGAGCTGTATATTGAGTCTGAAAAGAAAGCGGTGGATAATTATCAACAGCTCAAAGAAGAGCATGAGCAGCAGAAAAAAGAGCAGGAACTGAAAGAGAATAATATTATTGAAGTTTAGGCTCTGACTTTTCCTGTTCCTTCTCCCTCTGGGAGAAGGTTTATTAAGCTTTTAACTTCCCCCTTCTTTAGAAGGGGGATTGAGGGAGTTGCAAATAAAAGACTAAACCCCCTTTGTCCCCCTTTAAAAAAGGGGGACTTAAGAGCAGAGTAATTTCCGGATGGACACTAATTAAAATTTCCCCTCACCCTGGTCCTCTCCCGGAGGGAGAGGGAATAAATGGACACTAACCCAAAGAAGGAATACCTGAATGCATTATCAATGGCTAATTCGTTTTTCCCTGTTCCCCGCCTTATTGTTTATAGCCGCCTGTTCAACCGCACAGACTAAGGTGGCCGAACAGAATGAATCAGTACAATGTAAAGATCCCCGTCCCCAGATATGTACCATGAATTACGATCCTGTCTGCGGCCTGCATAAGGATCATTCAACCAAAACCTATAGTAACGGCTGCGATGCCAGTGCTAACGCTAAAGTTATCTCATGGAGCAAAGGTCAGTGTCCTGAAACGGCTCATACACTGACTAAAGAAGAGGTGCTTAAACTGTTTTCCGGCAATACCTATGTTGCAGAAATTCCCTCACGCAAAATCACCATGACCGTATATGTGGATCCCGATGGTACACTCAGGGGGATACAGAATAAACATAAGTTTACTTCTAAATGGGCCGTCAATGATATGGGTGAAATGTGTGTCAGTTATAAAACCCGAATGTCCTGCCGTAATGTCATTGAACAGAACGGTCAGTATAAAAAAATTAAAACCACCGACAGTGGTGAGAATATCGTGCTGATTATTTATCACTCCTTTACACCAGGTAACCCGAATAACTATTAAGCCCATGCCTGCAGAGGATGATAAGCACTGGCTTGAGCAACCCGTTATTGCCTTAAAAGGAATAGGGGAGAAACTTCAGGAACGTTTTGCACGGCGTAAACTGTTTACCCTCAATGATCTCCTGTTCCACCTGCCCGTGCGCTATCTTGACAAAACCCGAATTCAGCCCATTGCTGGCGTTAGAATTAATGATTCTGCACTGGTGTGTGGAGAACTGTTAAGCTGCAAAACCCATTATGCCCGCCGTCCGGTTCCGGTAATGACCTGCCAGATCTCGGACGGCAGCGCTATGCTTACTCTGCTTTTTTTTCATTTTAATAAATCTCAGACCCAGGCTCTGGCCAAGGCCCTGGAAGAAGGTAAATGGCTGAGCTGTTTCGGAGAAGTTAAACGGGGACGCCAGGGGCTGGAAATGACCCATCCAGAATACCGGATAATTGCTGAAGACCAGATAATTCAGATGCAGGAGCACTTAACACCTGTTTATCCCACAACTGAAGGTCTTTCACAGACTGCCTTGCGTAATGCCATAGCCCAGGTTATTCAACAACTGAAACAGCAGCAGAACAATAATAGTCAGCGGGAAATTATTACTGATTTTCTGCCTGAAGCTATTCGTCGTGAACTTGCTCTGCCGTTATTGTCTCAGTGTTTATTATATCTGCATGAACCGCCGCCGGAATGCTCGGTATTTGAATTAACAGAAGGTGATGATCCCTGGCGGCAGCGGCTGGTACTGGAAGAACTGCTGGCTCATCAATTAAGTATGAAACAGATTTACCAGCAGCAGACTCAGTATAAAGCCTGTGCCCTTAGGATAAATTCAGCTCAGTTATTTAACCCCAGGCAGTCTCAAACTGAAAAAAACAGCCCTGGAGCTATTCAAAACAGCTTTAGTACACAGTTTTTACAGAAGCTTCCCTTTACACTGACACAGGCACAGCAGCGGGTTGTACAGGATATTGCTGAAGATATGCGCCAGCCCTATCCCATGCAGCGCCTGGTTCAGGGGGATGTGGGTTCGGGTAAAACTGTGGTGGCGGCTTTATCAGCTCTGTTTGCCATAGAAAATCGATGTCAGGTCGCCTTAATGGCACCTACGGAATTACTGGCCGGGCAGCACTATGATAATTTCAGGCAGTGGTTTACAGAGCTGGATATTAATATGGCATTTTTATCCGGTAAAAGTACTGCCAGAGAACGCAGAGAAGCACTTGAGGCTATTGCCGATGGATCGGCACAAATGGTTATCGGTACTCATGCCCTGTTTCAGGATAAGGTGAACTTTGATAATCTGGGGCTGGTGATTATTGATGAACAGCATCGCTTTGGTGTGCATCAAAGACTGTCCCTTCTGGCCAAAGGAAAAAAAGAGACACAGCAAACGATTTATCCGCATCAGCTTATTATGACGGCCACCCCAATTCCCCGAACCCTGGCCATGACCGCCTATGCGGATCTGGACTGTTCAGTGATTGATGAGCTGCCGCCGGGAAGAACGCCGGTAGATACTGTGGTTATCGGACAGCAGCGTCGGGATGAGGTGCTTGCAAGGGTACATCATGCCTGTTTAAATGGCCGGCAGGCCTACTGGGTGTGTACCCTGATTGAAGAGTCCGTGGTTCTGCAGTGTCAGGCAGCGGAACAGAGTTATAAACTGCTGCGAGAGCAGTTACCCGACCTGGCCATTGGACTGGTGCATGGGCGTATGAAAGCTGCTGAAAAGCAGGCAGTAATGACTGAGTTTAAGGAAGGTCGGCTGGCTCTGCTGGTGGCCACGACCGTTATTGAGGTGGGTGTGGATGTGCCCAATGCCAGTTTAATGATTATTGAAAATGCAGAACGTCTGGGGCTGTCACAACTGCATCAGCTGCGCGGTCGGGTCGGGCGGGGCAGTCAGGCCAGTGCCTGTGTGCTATTGTATGGACAGCCTCTGTCAAAAAACGGCAAGGCGCGTTTAATGACTCTGCGTGAAACCAGTGATGGTTTTGAGGTGGCACGTAAGGATCTGGAGCTCAGGGGGCCGGGAGAGATCCTGGGAACCCGCCAGACCGGGCTGGCGGAAATGAAAATTGCCGATGTGATCAGAGATCAACATTTAATACCGAAGGTTAATGATATTGCACTGCGTCTGCTTA
>JBHNNM010000104.1:0-7839 GCA_048563625.1 Gammaproteobacteria bacterium
GGCCAAGCCTGTCAGTGAGATAAACCTGAAGGTCTCACCAACAGGCAGACCTATGGATATGTGGATAAGACTTATACTAAAACTCTATTTATGGATTGCTTTATAAATGGGGGGATTACCAAGGTTTTATTTTAATTTGCAAATGCTTGCGTACGTTGAACTCTATTTTACCATCCATAAATAATTATCATCCTAAAAGGCTATTCCGAAATAGCGCTCAAACAAATGGAACTTGATCCTTGTATAGCAGTGTCATTACCAAGGAAAACTGACGGTTCAACCTATCACATCTTTGCATGTATATTTATACATTCATTCTTAACCTAATCTTCCAACTTGATATATGTTACTTCAAATGCTTTACATGCCCGTTGTGTCTGAAGTCTGTTTCCTAACTGAAAAGAATCATTCATATCATATTGCTGAAAAATATCCAGGCCCCTGTCCAGAGAGATTTTCCAGCCGGTATCAGTAACAATATGACGGGCATGTTGAGCACCGGAATTATCATAAGACCAGGCAAATTTTATACCTACCGAGAACATGGATTTTTGAATTTGCTCAAAATACTCTTGTTGCTGATCATTTTTAAACTCATCTTCTACAGTAATAAGGCTAACAACTATCTCGTCTTCATCAGACTTTTGTTTAACAATAGTTTCTAAAAATTCCATTAAATTTCTAGCCTGATAATACAGACGAATATAAGGATCCGTAATAGTGATATGCTTAGCCCCCTTTAAATATGGGCCAAAAAGATCATCGTATGAAACACCACGCTGGTTTTCATGAAAGGTTAAGTGATGTTCTTTAAGTTCTTTTTTTTGTTCACTATCCTCAGAGGTATTATCTATTTTTTCAGGCTGTAAATCCGAATCTTCAGCTTGTTTTTCACCACTGTCTACAATTTTGTGGAAATAGTTAGGGTACTCAATTTCTTCCAGTGTAAATACGGATATTTTCCTACTACTATTTTTATTGTCACTATAACTGAAATCCACGTCTACATAAGTAGTATCAATTCGGAATAATTGATCTTTAACACGTTTACGTCCTTCCATGGATAATTTCAAAACTTCCTCAATTTCCTCATGGCTTGCACCACCCTGAGGAAATAATATTTTCATCATACCGGAAAAAGTCTTATTGATACCATCCCTGTCACGGGTTGAAATATCAGCAGAAAGAGTAAAATCATCTTTATATTGATCTGAATAATCCTGGTTTCTTAAATGACGCAAAATCTCAGCCAGATAATCCACCACAAAGCCATAACCTGAAGAGAACATCTCACCGCGAATAATATCCACTTCCCAACCAGGTATATAAGTATGCAGGCGATCCAGAAAGGCAGAATCACAAAATTCATCAGGTAAAGCATCAAACAAATGGGAATGTTTAAGCATATAAGGCAGGCTATGCTCAGTATTTCCCACAAAAACCATTGATGCATCTGCTCCGAGAGTTTCTACACCACGGGAAAATGACTTATTTGCCATATAGTTTTTCATAATATCAACCAGTGCTTTATTGATTTTCTTCTTTTTTCCGGCAAATTCATCAAAAGCAACAGTATCCCAGAACCCTACCAGTCCAATCTTCCCTGAAGAGTTATTGACAAATAGTTTTGGTACTGTCACTTCACCCCCGGAAATCAAGATGCCATGTGGAGAGAACTCAGAATAAATATGCGAGTTACCTGTACCTTTTGGCCCCAGTTCTATTAGATTATAATTGCGTTCACAAAAAGGAATTAGCCGCACCAACTGGGTTAACTTACTACGCCGTCCAAAATACTCCGGATTAAAACCTATACTTTGTATCAATACATCAATCCACTCATCAAGAGAAAACTGGTTGCGAGCTTCAATATAACTTTGATAATCAAAGTGTGACATCTGGATAGGTTTTAAAGTACTTAATATCCAGGGACTGGCACTATTATCTTCAGTATATTCATATTCAATATCGGCAATACACCAAACACCACCAACTAACAATTTAGGGTGTTTTTTTACTGTATTGGTATCAATAAGTACCTTTTTAATACCTAAATTTGAAAATTGAGCTTCATAAACATCTTTTTTATCATTAAGTTCTACAGTGACCTTATCAATAATCTTATGTCGGCCTTTTTCACGAATAGTCGAACGAATCAGGCCTGCTTCATTTCGATGGACATAATGTTTGGCAAGAATTTCCTTTACCGTCTGAATGCCTGTTTCAATACTGGCTTCATCATTAGTTGCACAATATTGTCCCAGAAGATACTCCAGAACATAGGACGGAACGATTGCGTTCCCCTTGACTGTCTTGACCAGATCCTTACGGACCACAAGGCCAGGAAAATGTTTATTTACTTTTTCATCTAGGGCGTTCATAGTAAACCTTCCTAAAAGTCAAAATCACTGGTAAAAGAGCGCCGCATCAAATAGGTCAGCGTTTTGTATTCTTTGTAATGCGAGGTACCCGCTACCTTCTCTTCCAGCTTAAGTATAACCTCCTGCCCGTTTGCCTCTTCTGCCTTGCGGGTCAGAACAAAACGGAGTTGTAATTCCCGCTCTCTGGGGTTATCCGAGACAAAGTCAAAAACAAGATCATGTAAGTCAGAAATAAGCTCTCCGTCCTGCGTATAGATGCCAGCCCGCAGGGTCCTGGGCTGAACCTTCTCCGTTGAAGGCTCAGTCTGATAAAACACCAGCGCCAACTGGCCCGACGTGATCACAGAAGTACCACCACGCAAAATATCTACCTCAACAGAAGATATATCGCTCCTACGTTTTTTATTGATCCGAACAACAGGGATCACGACTTCCTGAAGTGAAGCACCACCATGAACAAACCGGCTTCCTGCCCCCTTGATGCGCAGCCTGTTAATCGATTTCGGGATAAGCACGTCCATATTACCGGCCAGTCCCAGCTCTGCCGATTTGAATTTCTTTAAGCCCGGCGCAGGTTTCAATCCTTTGCCCAGTACAAAGCGCCGGTTACGGAATAATATCTGCTCACCTTCTACAACCCCGCCTGAAAAATCACTCTCATCCAGAACACGGTTCTGATAAATAAAACCATGATCCGATGTCAGTAGCAGATTGCTGGCATTGGCGCTGGCCAGCTTTTTGATAATTTTGACCAGTTCCTAGAGGGTATCCTCAACCGCATCAAACACCCGTTCTTCCGAATCCCGGGAATCTCCGGTCTTGTCAATGATGTTGTGATAGATGTACACCACATCGTGATCACGAACCAATGCGCGGCAATCATCCCTGTTAAGAGCCATCAGTTCTTCCGCGCGCAGCGCTGTTCCATGCTGCGTTATCGCCTGATCGAGGATCTTGATCCGATTGGCTGTTCCCTGCGAGCTCTGCCCGTCAACATTCACCGACCCGGTATCATTGTCAGCCATTTCCAGAGTTTTATTCGGTAATAATGCAGCCATGTCTAGCTGTGTGTAACTTGGCAACATTGCGAGCGCCGGTTCAAGGATGGCGTCAAAACGATCTTCATGTCGAATCAGGCTAAGCAATTCATCACCAATTTCATAGCGCAAGGCATCCGAGATAATCACATAAACCTTTTTATCTTTATTCAGAAATGGTTGAACACAGCGGTGAAAGAAGTCCTTTTGCAGTAACACCGGAGGTGCAGCCCATCGAGTGGCAGCATCGACATAGGCCTGCCAACGGTCATTCAGCTTCAACAGATAGTTGTTAGAATACAGGTTTTCAATCTGCTCGGTTAATACCCCCATCAGGGTTAACTGTCCTGAACGGCGAACATGGTACACAACCTTCCGGTAGAGATGATCGAGCCGGAACCATGAATGAGAATAATGTTCAATGCCGTCTGCCATGGAGGCCATTTCCAATCTGGCCTCATCGAGCAAATGAACAAACTGTGCGGCATAGTCCACCGCTTCGTAGAGGTGTCGATAGTCCTGATACCAGTGCCCCTGGCGTCGTTGTCGCACCCAGAGCGCTACGTCACCGGTGGAAACCGTCCGATCAACCACGTTTCGAACCAGCTCACTAATGATCTTCTGATCAATCAACCGGAAATAATCCAGATCAATCAGTGTACGGAAGTCCCTGCTGTTAAGATCCTGCTCAATACCAAGCAGGTCCGCACACTCATCAGATAGGGATTCAAAGGACGACTCATACTGACGACTGTCTTTCCAGCGCCTCAGAAACACCAGTGCATCCGAAGCTAGCAGCACCTCCCCATCCATGCCCATGGTATAGCATGATTTGAACAGCTCAATAACAAAATCACGAATACCGGGTGACTCAGATTCATAACCATAGGTTCGCTTCATCTGTTCCCAGAGAAAGGCATCCAGACCACAACGGGTTATCAGTTTGAACTTGTCATCGCGATCTTCAGACAGCTCAGCCAGTAAACTCTCCAGAACTGTGTCCAGTCTGGGTTCAACTCCTGCACAAACACCCAGCATTTTCAACCGAACCATCCCAGGGGTATCATCTGGTTTCAGCAGACGTTTCAGGCTATCCTTACGCTTGACTGCCTTAAAAAATTCCTCATGTGCCTGAACCATATCAGCAAACTCAAGTCCCAGCTCCAGTTCACTCAACCATAACCCGACTTGGTTAGTACGGAACTCGCCTTGTGCAAGCTGTACATCCAGGAGCCAGTTATCCAGATATTCAGGCTGCGGTCCTTCATGATAGAGCAGAAACTTCTGTTCAGGTTTCTCACGCAGCAGGCGATATTTAACACCGAACTCATTGTTGACAAGTTCCAGTTTTTCGATTCCCGGCAGTTCAAGCGCTTCAAAATCACTACGCAATTCTTTTTTCGCGTCATACCAGAAGATGATACGATGGCGTTCGAAGAGTTTGGTCAGAGCCTGGGCGATGCGCTCATTCATGCAGTAACGATCTCCCCAAACAAATATTGAATCGTTGTCCAGAATTCCCCTAAATACCCAGAGGCATCCTTTGCTAAATAACCCGAAACAAAATCCCGCAGCTCCTGTTCAGATAAACTATCATCGAGAAAAGGTTCTATAGTCCTGGCACGAAGCTCATTTAACTTAGGGATACCCAACCCAAGTTTTTCAATCGTTTTAGCCGCCGCCTCATCTACTTCCATTGCAGCTTGAATACTGCCATCACCAGTATATGCAAACCGGCTTTCACACCCGGGTTCAAGTGGAGAAATTAATAATTTCTGATCAAACCAGTCATCTTTAAGATTACCGCAATGACGTGGTTCACCTTTTTTTATCTGATTCTGACAGGAGCAGAGCATATTAGAGTAGTCTAGTGGATCAACCTCCTGTTCGCTTTGTGGCCTGAAGTGCTCTATATGAGAATCATTATCAGTTAGTCGCCGCTCGCAGTAGCAACAGATATATCCTTGTTCAACCATCAATGACTCTTTAACATATTCTTTGGGAGCCCCTGCCAGGTTAGTGTATGTAGGTTGCCAATCCTCACTAGCCTTTGCTTTCCAATCTGAAAATTGCTTAGGCTCTTTTTGCTTTATAATATACTTCATTTGCCAATCAACTCCTTACGTTTGATCAGCACATTTGCTTTCGCCAGATCCGGGTCAGCACCGATTTGTTTTTCGAGTTTGACGATACTATCCCTTGCACCCTGAAGATCACCACGATCTATCAATTTATAAATTTTGCTAAGTGCTTCTTTGATCTCGCTGGGTCGGGTCGTCTCTAACCCCATCAAATCTTCCAGAACACGCTCAACCGTTTTACCATAAGATTCTTCCGGTCGGTATGAAACCAAACCATCATCAGTCATTTCTAAAAGAAACAGACTCTCAGATCGCACATGGGTAATCACATGGGGTGAATGAGTTGAAATAATAAACTGACAGTTAGGAAATACTTCAACCAGTTTCGGTATTACCATCCGTTGCCATTTGGGATGAAGATGCAGGTCAATCTCATCGATCAGAATAATTCCCTTACCTAACATAGGATCTTCACGTAAAGGGTTAAGGATGGCCATACGTCGGGCCAGGTCACCAACCATCGCCATCAGACACTTTTCTCCATCCGAAAGCTGGTTGACCGTCAAACGTACACCCTGTTTCTCCAGCTCCATACGCAGAGGATTACGCCGGACAGTGAGATTTTTAAACTCAGGCATAAACGTGGATAAAGCACTACGCACTGCTTCCAGCTGGGGGTCAGGGAAGGAGGGGGATGTATCACTGGCAAAAAAAGTTTGTTGATCCCGTCTTGCCTCATTCTCCAGATCTTCTCGTTCACGGAACCACTCAAAAAAAGTACGAAAACTGGCACCGCTGGTCAATGACTCGTCATATGCTGAAAGTAAGTCAAAGCGGTGCTTTTCCCGAATACGCAATGGGATATCCAGCACGGCACGATTCACAGGGTAATAGGCAAATAAAGGCAAGTTAACCTGTCCTTCACTCTCGGTAATTTCAGCCTGTATCTGCTTCGCATATTCAGACATTGAAATCAAAACTGACGCAACATCCTTTCTACTACGCCCTTTTCGTACTTTTGAAATATTCCAGCCAAAATAGCTTTCTCCTTCACAAACCATAATATCGAGATTTGCTGAAGATTCATTATTTTTTATATCCAATTCTGAGATCGGACGCCCTGATACACCAGCGTGTTTGATACGATTCGCAAACCAGGAAAGCAGAATCGCCGTAGCATCCAGAATACTCGATTTACCTGCGCCATTCATACCAACAAAAACATTCAGCTTCTCGTGTAAATCCAGAGGCAAATAATTTGCCCCACGAAATCGCTCCAGCTTAAGTTTGTGAATATGCATTTCAGTTCTCCTACAACAGCCCTGGCACTTTTTTTAGAGCCTTGCCAAATTTTTTGTAATTTACGTTCACATCATTATAAATAGCCGATATCAACGAGCCAAACACTTCAAAATCGCTACGCAACTCTTTTTTCACGTCATACCAGAAGATAATACGGTGGCGCTCGAAGAGCTTTGAAAGAGCCTGAGCAATCCTATGCGCCATTACTTGTCCCCACCTTTTCAGATATAGCCGGCATTTCAAAGAGCAGTGTCTTGATTTTACCATCAGTTAAATAGCCATTTTCTTGAAGGACTTGAATATCAGGATCACAGCTTCCAAGCAGAACAAATAAACCACCCAATGCCTCAATCACCGTTCCATACGTGACTCGATTCTCAGCCTCATCCAGATCATGTTTGATCTTATTGTACGCTGTCCACCACTTAGGGGTCTCGATGCCCGTTGGGAACTGTTTCCTTTTCTCAATCACTGCCTCTTTATAATCGACAAACCCTTTTAAGCCGGCGTATGGTTTTAACTCACTAAAATGACCGTTACCATCCAGGTTCTGGAATTTATCAGAGTAATAAAAAACACAACGAGAAGATGAAATCTCAAAGATTTTATCAATTACATAGGAGAATTTTGGAAAAGTAGAGATTTGTCTCTTTCCACCTTTTTTCTTGATTTTTCCTTTTTCTCTGTCCCATAGCTTATACGCATACTCCCAGTTATATAGAGGATGCCGCTTTACAGTAGCGCTATCTATACACAACTGCACCATGTAAGATTCGATTACAGGGCATGTCTGTAATAACAACAGTGAAAGTTCGGGTGAAAAAAGGCTTTCCGTTTTACCTGTGAACTGTAAGTGCTTCATATAAGAGGCCAGGGCCTCTTCAATACCAAGCAAATACTCAAAATAGCGATAGTATTTCACTAGGGGCTGTTGATCTTTTGTGGTTAAAAAATAGGCAGCATGGTATTTGTTAAACAAGTATAATGGTTTTGTGAAAAATCAACATACAAGAACACTTACCATGCCAAGAACTATCT
>JBHNNM010000105.1:0-7792 GCA_048563625.1 Gammaproteobacteria bacterium
TGGTCTGGAAATTTGCAAGGTAATAAGGCTTATTTTACCAAAAACTTGCAAATTTAACACCCAAAACTCACCAACATTTCCTTATAAATCAATACACTATGATTTGTTCAGGGCGGACTACGTAAAAAATAACCCTACTAACGTTTCTTCATTTACTGAGCAAAGCGTACATACTAATGAAATAATCGAGAATGCAAATCAGAACCAGTTAAGTGATATACAGGTCAGCGGTTCTGGGGTGGTCATTCGTACACTTAGGGATGATAATACAGGCAGCCGCCATCAAAGATTCATCTTACAGCTTTCTTCTGGTCAAACGTTATTAATTTCTCACAATATTGATTTAGCTCCAAAAATAGACATACTACAAAAAGGCGATGTAGTCGAGTTTTATGGTGAATATGAATGGAACTCTAAAGGCGGTGTTGTGCATTGGACACATCATGACCCAAGTGGCCACCATGTGGGTGGTTGGTTAAAACACAATGGGCGTATGTATGAATAGTCATACAACTATTATTAATGGACACTCACAAAATAACAACTTATAAAAGAGGATAAGAACCAGCATAAAGTAAAAATGGCATTGTAAAACCTTACAATTATCTTTTTTCACCCACATAAATAGCATCCACTTTTTGCAGACCTCTGGGCAGTTTATTGCCCCGGCGGCCGCGTTCATGGATATAATGTTCCAGATCAGACAATTTCAGGGTCAGATGGCGTTTACCGGAATGAATCGTCAGTTTCTCCCCTTCCGGTAAAATCAGAATAAAGCGTGCAAATTCTTCCCGCTCTGCCACCCTGGTGGGCGGGATGGAAATGATTTTAACGCCTTTACCTTTAGCCAGCAGCGGCAGTTCAGATAACTGGTGAATTAGCAGGCGGCCTTCGTTGGAGACGGCGACTACCCGGTCGGTTTCCAGGTTCGTTACCGGTACCGGCGGTAATACCTGAGCACCTGCCGGTACCTTAATCAGGGCTTTACCTTTCTTGTTTTTGCTGAACATATCTTTTAATTTGCCGACAAAACCATAACCGGCATCGGTACTGAACAGATACATCTGATCCTCATTGGCATTCATTAGTACCGAGATAAACTCAACATTGCCTGAGGGCGGTGACAGGCGTCCTGTCAGAGGCTCACCCTGCCCCCGGGCAGAAGGCAGGGTATGGCCCGGCAGAGCATAACTGCGTCCGCTGCTATCCAGGATAGCTACCTGCTGATTGGTTTTGCCCTGGGCACTGTCCCGATAGGCGTCACCGGCTTTATAATTTAACGCCAGCGGATCCACATCATGCCCCTTGGCTGCACGGATCCAGCCTCTCTGTGAGAGGATAACGGTAATGGGATCGGCACCAATTAAATCGGTTTCTTCCATGGCTTTGGCCACTTCCCGGGTGACCAGTGGTGAGCGTCGCTTATCACCGTGCTTTTTAGCCGCTTCCTTAAGCTCTTTTTTAATCAGGGTTTTCATTCTCTGGCGGGAACCCAGAGTTTTGTTCAGCCAGTCTCTTTCCTTCTGCAGTTCTTCCTGCTCGACCCGGATTTTCATTTCTTCTAGTTTAGCC
This sequence comes from Gammaproteobacteria bacterium, assembly GCA_048563625.1. Classification (GTDB taxonomy): domain Bacteria; phylum Pseudomonadota; class Gammaproteobacteria; order GRL18; family GRL18; genus JANELJ01. Next base: position 1,573 of record JBHNNM010000105.1, read on the forward strand.
AGGTTACGCAGTTTCAGATTCAGAACCGCTTCTGCCTGAATATCACTTAAACTGAAACGTTCCATCAGTACCGGTTTGGGTTTGTCCTCGGTACGGATGATGTGGATCACTTCATCAATATTTAAAAAGGCAATTAAAAAACCGTCCAGTAAATGCAGCCGTTCATTGACCTTGTCCAGACGGTACTGCAGTCGTCTGCGCACAGTTTCAAAGCGATAAGACAGCCATTGCTCCAGGATGGTTTTTAAATCCTTAACCTGGGGCCGACCATCCAGACCAATCATATTCATATTGACCCGATAGGTGCGTTCCAGATCCGTTGTCGCAAACAGATGTTGCATAAGCTGCTCGGTATCCACCCGGTTGGAACGGGGTACAATCACCAGTCGGGTAGGGCTTTCGTGATCCGATTCATCCCGTAAATCAGACACCATGGGCAGTTTTTTTGCCTGCATCTGAGCGGCGACCTGTTCCAGTATTTTGCCGCCGGAGGTCTGGTGCGGTAAAGCGGTAATGACAACATCACTGCCTTCTGTTTCATATTTAGCCCGCATACGTACCGAACCATGAGCGGTCTGATACATTTTCAGAATATCTTCTCTGGATGAGATGATTTCTGCCTCAGTCGGGTAATCGGGTCCCTGAATATGCTCACAAATATCTTCAAGAGTGGCTTTAGGGGATTCCAGTAATAGAATACAGGCATTAATGACTTCATTAAGATTGTGCGAGGGAATATCCGTCGCCATACCCACGGCAATACCTGTAGTACCGTTTAACAGAATATGCGGCACCTGTGCCGGCAGCAGACGCGGTTCATCCATGGTGCCGTCAAAGTTAGGCTCCCAGTCTACCGTCCCCTGACCCAGTTCATCCAGCAGCACTTCTGAAAACAGTGACAGCCTGGATTCGGTATAACGCATAGCGGCAAAGGACTTGGGATCATCCATCGACCCCCAGTTGCCCTGCCCGTCCACCAGCGGATAACGATAGGTAAACGGCTGAGCCATTAATACCATGGCTTCATAGCAGGCACCGTCGCCATGGGGATGATATTTACCCAGCACATCACCCACTGTCCGGGCTGATTTTTTGTACTTGGAGGCGGCTTTAAGTCCCAGTTCAGACATGGCGTATATAATACGCCGCTGTACAGGCTTAAGGCCGTCTGCTATATGCGGCAGAGCCCGATCTAGGATTACGTACATGGAATAATCCAGGTAAGCCTGTTCGGTAAAGGTTTTTATAGGCAGTGATTCAACACCGTCTTCCTGAAAAAAAGTTTCTGACATAGCCGCTCTTATTGGTTTATAAATAAATTATGAATACAGATAACGACCTGATATGTTATCAGGTAAACAGAGAACTGTTAATGCACATATGCACCCAGGTACTGGCTGCATAGCCGACTGCAATTGCAGGAGCCCACTTAAGATGACCGAAGAAAGTATATTTGCCCCGGGCCTGCCCCATCAGGGCAACACCGGCTGCCGAGCCAATGGATAATAATGAACCTCCAACACCGGCCGTCATGGTGACCAACAGCCACTGTCCCTGAGACATATCTGGATTCATGGTCAGTACTGCAAACATAACTGGAATATTATCTACAATAGCCGACAGTACACCCACTGCAATATTGGCATAAGTTGCCCCCCACTGAGTATACATTAATTCAGAAACCATGCTCAGATAACCTAAAAAGCCCAGTCCACCGACACATAACACCACGCCATAGAAGAAAAACAGGGTGTCCCATTCAGCTTTAGCTACCGGTTTAAAGACATCAAAGGCCACAATTTCACCCACAGTGTCCTTATCATTACTGTTAATTTCAGCACATTTATGCTTGGTCTTTTTAAGATAATAGCCCAGAAACTGCAGGTAACTTAAACCAGTTAACATGCCGACCACGGGCGCCAGTCCAAGGAAGTTATGGAAACTCACAGCTGTAGCAATGGTTGCCAGGAACAGGGCAATAATGCGTTTGGCGCCGCGTTTCATGGAGACCACCTCATCGGCCACCGGCATTTCATTGGGGATGGCAAAATGCATAATCGCCGCAGGCACCACAAAATTAACCACAGAAGGCACAAACAGATCAAAGAAGTCCCAGAAATGAACGATACCTTTTTGCCAGACCATCAGGGTAGTGATATCTCCAAAAGGACTAAAGGCACCACCGGCATTAGCTCCGACTACGATATTGATGCAGGCCAGAGTTACAAAACGAGTATTGGTGCCGCCCACAGCCAGTACTACCGCACACATTAATAAGGCAGTGGTCAGGTTATCAGCAACAGGGGAAATAAAGAAAGCCAGAGTGCCAGTCATCCAGAATAACTGGCGGAAAGAGAAACCTTTGCGGATCAGCCAGGAACGGAGGGCATCAAATACCCGGCGCTCTTCCATACCATTAATATAGGTCATGGCCACCAGCAGGAACAGCATCAGTTCAGCGTACTCAAGCAGATTATGACGTACTGCATGTTCAGCCTGCTCAGACATACCATGATTCATATACACCCAGCCAATTATGGCCCAGATAACCCCGGCTGCAAAGATAACCGGTTTGGATTTTCGCAAATAGGTGTATTCTTCTGCCATTACAAACAGATAAGCAATCATAAATAAAATCAATGAAACATAGCCCACAGTACTGCTGGTTAAATCCAGGGGTTCATGTGAGACACCAGTAGCCAAAAAGAAAGACAGAGGAAAAAACAGAATAGCCAGAAGTAGAGGCGTTTTAACAGGTTTTAGTATAGTCATTATGAGTATGTCATCAGTTAGAGTTAAAAAATAAAGCCCGGTAAATTACATTAATTAACCCCGGATAATACCATAGAATACAGCGCCGAGAAAAACAAAACTGTCCCTTATATTAGCTCTTTCCAAAAGATATAATTTAAAATCAACGAGTTATAATAAACCTTCATAAAAAATAACTGTTGCATTCTGTTACACCAGGATAAACGCACTTATTGGCTTTTTCCTTATTTCAGCCGAATTTGCGATGCCGTTGTCAGTATGCAACAATTTAAAGTATTTGCTTACGGATTTTACACACCCCGATGAACAGTATTCGTCATAAAACTTCCCGTGCTTTTTATCTGCTCGCCCTGTTTATTGTATTTTTATGCCTATTAGCTTTTTTTAATCTGTTATACCTGCAACAACAGGTCAAGGAAGGCGTGGAAGTCAGCAGTTTTAAAGATGATATTATGGAGATGCGGCGCCATGAAAAAAATCTTGTTCTCTACCATAATAAAAAAGAACTGGATAATATTGTCTTATATACCCACAAAGCCATTACCAACCTGAGCAAAAACCTCGACAGTTTTATGCAGTTAGCAGTGCCGACCGATATCAGCCGACTACAGAGTTTATTAAGCAATTATCAGGAAGTGTTAAGCCACTACCAGAAACAATGGCATGATATAGAACCAGCCACTGTGGCTCAAGTGCTTCGGCCACTGGGCCATCAACTGTCTACCCTGTCTGAACAAATACCCCTTGAAGAAAGAAACTCTCTGATTCATTCACTGCGCACCACCCGCTGGACACTGGTCGGAGCCATTTTAATGACTGCACTGATCACGGTATTTATCGGTTATCGTTTAAGCCGCCAGGTGGTTCGGCCCTTGAGAGAACTGGAGAGCAGCCTGGAGCCTATTGCCCAGGGGCGTTTTGAGCAGTTACAGGTCAAAAGTAACGAGCAGGAAGTCATTGCCTTTACTGAAGCATTTAACCCTATGCTCCATGAGCTGGAACTGAGAAAACAACGTCTGCTGCAAACCGAAAAACTGGCTTCTTTGGGCATCCTAGCTTCCGGTGTCGCTCATGAATTGAATAACCCGCTGGGTAATATTCTGTCTTCCTGCCAGCTGCTTAAAGAAGAGCTGCACAGCGCAGATAAAGCCATGCTGAACAACTGGCTGGAACAGATTGACAGTGAAACCATGCGGGCACATAAAATTGTCAGTGCCATGAAAAATTTTGGCCAGCCTCAAAGCTTTAATATTGAGCCTGTACCACTAAGGGAACTCATTGACAGTACCCTGCTGTTACTGCATAACGATTTAAAAAACCTTCCGGCCATACAGCAGAATATTCCGGATAATTTACTGCTTAATGTGGATTATCAGCGCTTCCAGCAGGTTCTTATTAATCTTTTAAAAAATGCCATTGATGCCGGGGATCAGACTAACCAGATCAGTTTACAGGCTTCTTTATGCCACGAACCCATTACTCCTCTCCCCGAAGGAAGTTATATTATTGGCGATGTGTTTGAAGGTATTTCTAATAAGATGAAAAAATCATTTTCGGATAAAGAATCCGGCTGTAAAACGGCCTGCGCCAGCCTGCACATTAAAGACACCGGCCATGGTGTTACACAGGAAACTATGGTGCATATTTTTGACCTCTTTTTTACTACCAAGGCTCCGGGGCGGGGCATGGGAATTGGCCTGTATATTGCCCAGGAAATTATTCGTGAACACGCCGGGGAAATTGCAGTGCTCAGCCATCCCGGACAGGGTACAGAATTTATTATCCGTCTGCCCTGTATTCAACCTTAAATTCAGGACTAAAAAGATACATAATAAGCAGATTAATTCGCCTGAAACAATAACCACTCAATTCCGGAATTCAAATAAATGGTCACTCAAACTGCAGAAGATTTTGACACACCTGACGCTACAGATGCCGCAATAGCCTCTGTCCTGATTATCGATGATGAACCGATAGCCATAAAAAATCTCAGTTATGTACTGAACCGTGAAGGCTATAAGGTAAGCACCCGAAGTACCGGAACCGGTGGTTTCAAGGCCCTGGAAGATCAGGTATTTGATGTGGTAATTACCGATCTGAAAATGGACAAAGTGGACGGTATGGGGATTTTAAAAAAAGCTCAGGAAGTCGACCCCGATCTTCCGGTGATCCTGTTAACGGGACACGGCTCCTATGATTCGGTGGTTAAAGCTATGAAAATGGGCGCTTATCATTATTTATCCAAACCCTATCAACTGGATGATATACGGGAAATTGTCAAAAATGCTCTGGAGCTGGTTCATCTTAAACGTGAAAACAAACGTCTGAAATCCCGTATTTCCGACAAACCAGCAGGCGTACAGATACTCTCTCAGGATCCGCATGTGCTCAGCTTGGTGGATACCATGAGACAAATTGCACCTTCTGACTGCAACGTCATTATTTCCGGTGAAAATGGTACCGGCAGGGAGCTGGCGGCCCGTTTTATTCATGCCAACAGCCCGAGACACAAGCAGCCGTTTATTGTTGTTAACTGCAGCGCCCTGCAGGAAGAAATACTGTCTAGTGAATTATTTGGCGGTACTGATGTTTCCGGCACCAAACAGGGTGGCCTGCTTGCCGATACAGCTGGTGGTACCCTGTTTCTGGATGAAATTGACCAGATGCCTCCTGGTCTGCAGGTAAAATTATTAAGAACCATTCAGGAAAAAGCGATTCAAAGTCCGAATGGAAAACAGAATATTCCCATTAATGTCCGTTTTCTGGCTGCCACTAATCAGGATCTGGAACAGACCGTATCCAATGGTCAGTTCAGAGAAGACCTGTTTTACCGTCTTAATATTATTTATATTCACCTACCTCCACTGACTGAAAGAACAGAAGATATTGCTTTGTTGGCCTATTATTTTCTGAAAAAACACCGCCGTTTAATGGATAAGGTCATTGATGATTTTGAACCTGAAGTCATTGAAGCCCTGAATCAATACCACTTCCCCGGCAATATCCGTGAACTTGAAAACCTGATTGAACGGGCCGTAGTGCTGGCTACCGGCAATACCATTACCCTGGCCCAGTTGCCGTCTGATTTAACCGATCACTCACTGTCAGTTATGCGTTTTAATAAAAACCGCCTGCCGACTCTGGATGAACAGGAAATTGAATATATTAAGTGGGTTCTGGATAAATGCGGCGGCAACAGAACCCGGGCCGCTGCTATTTTAGGTATTGACCGGGTTTCACTCTGGCGTAAAATTAAGAAAAACAACCTGTAGTATTCTCAAACCTTAAATTAAGGTTGAATTAAGGTTGAAATGTTATTATTAAAAGTTCATAGGTATGTCTTTAGGTTGTTCTCCGCTTTAATGAGTGAGATTTTGTCCAAAATAGAACATGCTCTGCTCATCAGGAATGGAGGTTTGCCTGATTTTTAGTTTAAAATATTCGGTAT
>JBHNNM010000106.1:0-2909 GCA_048563625.1 Gammaproteobacteria bacterium
AAAAGTCTGATGGAAGATGTTAGGAAATTTATGAATAATGTGTCACCCTTTCCTGGTTCTGAAATTCAACAGAAAAGGTTATAGGGGGGGGTGGACACCTTTTAGGATCAGCTATTTAGAAGTACATCACCAAACTCAAAAGGACCATGGCTATATGGTAATAAAATCAACCATCAATCGTGCTTTTTCTTTTCTGCTGCTCCTTCTTCTCAGTCAAAATGTCCTAACCGCTGTTCTTCCGCCGCATTTATCACAGCAATTGGGGATCTTATGGCTACGTGTGGATCAACCGGGTGCTCATGTTTACGTCAATGGTATGGACAAGGGCAAAGTTGACGATAATGGTGATTTACGCATTACCTTGCCTGAAGGACGGCATCTATTATTAATAACTAAGCCAATTGAAAACAATGTCTATTCTTATCAAAGCAAGAGGAAGATAACTGTGCATTACGGGCTTAATTTAGTCAATTTGAGCTTACATAAAACCCTTGATCCTGGCTGGTGGCATCACTTCCAAAACTTAATTAAAAATAACCGGGTTGATAATGATGTCAGGAACAGCTTGCACATGGTTAACATTCCTGCAGGGGAATTTACCATGGGGAGTAATGAAATCATGTTTGCCAGGCCACCCCATAAAATGCAGGTCGCTGCTTTTAAAATATCAAAATATGAAGTGACATTTGATTTCTATGATCGTTTTGTTTCACAAACCGGCTATGATAGCCCTGCCGATGATGGTTGGGGACGTGGTCAGCGACCTGTCATTAACGTCTCCTGGGACGATGCACAAATATTTTTACAGTGGCTAAACAGTGTTACTCAACCTGAAAAACCTTATCGTTTGCCCACTGAGGTAGAATGGGAATATGCAGCACGTGGCGGCACCACGAGCTATTACTGGTGAGGAGACGCCAGCCTACCGTATGGCCAACTGTTCTGATTGCGGCAATCCATGGTATCGACGCACTACTCCCGTAGGTTCCTTTGCCCCCAACCCCTATGGTCTGCATGATACGTCAGGAAATGTCTATGAATGGGTACAGGATTGCTGGATAGATAACTATGAGCAGGTCGCCGTTGATACATATAAACGCTAGGCTCCGAACTGTAAATATCGTGTTTTGCGTAGCGGTTGCTGGTATTTTAACCAGTCTGATATTGGTTCAGCCAGCCGTACCTAGAGTACAGCCAATTTGAGAGATAGTACGCGTGGTTTTCGTATTGCTCAATAAATAGTCTACAATTATGATGTGGCGTGTAAAAAACAGTCAATGTTGAATATCAAAGGTAACTAAAGTCTGAAGCAGCAACAGAATACTGTCTCGTTGAGTGTTAATTTACTGAGCTTATCAGCCCCTCATTAAGCCAGTTCTGAATAAACCCGGCAGCTCTGGCAGGAGCATCTTGTTCATCAATCCATTCACAGATGTCGGCACAGATGGTGGCAAAATTTTCACCTGCCAGCATAGTATCCATGGCCCAGGCTTCATCCACATCCATGGAGCGGTACCAGGTTCTTAGATCTCTGCGCCAGATAACCCAGCCGGTGAGGTATTCCTGCTCGACAATATCAATGGGGGGGTGTTCCTGTTCAATGGCCTGCCACAGCTGGGGGACATTAAAGCTTAAATTAATTCGCTGCAATGAGGGGTGAAAGCTGAATGTCAGTTCCGGCCACTGTTCCGGAGCAATGCTTTGCAGATCTTCCAAGCTCAGGCGCTGCTGTGCTGCGGCATCAAAGGCCGCCCGGAGCAGCCATTCAAACTGTGCCATTTCTGACAGTACTTTCTGTTCTTTGAAAGCATCTTCTTCTGCTAAAAAACCAGCCAGCCGGTGACCAAAAAAACGCAGGGAAAAATGCTGTGACGGATAACGCTCGAGATAACGCAGGCCCATATTAAAAAAATCATCATCGCCTAATAGGGTATTTAAGGCCGGAAAGCTGTCTTCCAGGGCTTCTATTAGGCGATAACGGTAGGCATTGGCATAAATATCCAGACGCAGATCAGCCGGTACTTTTTCTGTTCCGGTTACCGATTCTTTAATTACGGGGTCATGTACCTTCAGCCAGGCCAGCATCTGCTGCTGCAGCTCTTTCAGGTTTGGTTGGGATTTACTGCTGTCCATAATGGTTTTTGGTGTCATCCTTTACACAGCAGCCGCTTCTGAAACCTCAGCGGCAGAAGTTTGTAGTATGGACAGCTTCTCCAGCAGGTTCTGTGTCTGCGGATGGTTAAGCCCCCGGGTGGAAACTGCTGCGGAAATTTTTCTGGCAAAGTTCAGTTCATCGAGCAGTTCGGCCAGAGGCGGGATATTGGCGTCCCGTTCAATCATAAAGGTGGTTTCACCAAAACGTTCAACGGCTCGTGCATAAAGTTCCCATACGGCTCTGCAGACCGGTTCGTCATGGGTATCAATAATATAGTCACCATAATCACTATGACCGGCCAAGTGAAACTGCTGCACCCGTTGAGGATTAATGGCATTAAGATAGTTCAGCGGATCAAATTCATGGTTAACGGCTGATACGTAAATATTATTAATATCCAGCAATAGCAGGCAATCGGAACGTTCGGCAATTTCATTTAAAAAGTCCCACTCGCTCATTTCAGACTGTTTATAGGAAATATAGCTGGATACATTTTCAATTAACAGACGGCTGCCGAGAAAATCCTGCACCTGTTCAATACGATCTACCACATGGTTAATACTTTCTTCGGTATAAGGCAGGGGCAGTAAGTCATGGGCATTGGTACCGTTGGCGCCTGTCCAGCACAAATGATCAGACAGCCAGCGGGCATTAATGGATTTTTTAAGCTGTTTTACCTGTGTCAGGTAATCCCTATCCAGTGGTTCGGTATTGCCGATATTCAAGGATACGCCATGCATAACCAGAGGATAGT
>JBHNNM010000106.1:3009-7728 GCA_048563625.1 Gammaproteobacteria bacterium
GGATACGCCATGCATAACCAGAGGATAGTGTTCAGCGACCTGGTGCAAGAAATAGAGCGGCTTTCCGCCCTCTACCAGATAATTTTCGGTAAGGATCTCAAACCAGTCCACATCGGGATGGGTGTCTATAACATCCTGATAATGTTCTTTTCTCAGTCCCAGGCCAAAACCCAGCTGAGGATATTTTTTCTGTTGTATTTTATTGGACATAATTTTTTATATTCCGGGTGTTCCCATACAACTTATTATGGGAACCCGGACTAAAAAGTCATAGCTTATTAGCCTACAACCTTACCGCCTTTGTCTGCACATTCCTGTTTAGTGGCTTTAATCCAGCCCTGACCTTTACAACTGTTCTGGCCTTTGCAGGAGTTGGTAGCTGTGGCACAGGCCGCTGTGCCTTTACAGGAGTTAATACCACTGCATTTTACCGTACCGTCCTGGGCTGGAGAAGCCACTGCACTGGCTGTAAAACCGGTCGAGATTAAAGCAGCTGCTGCGGCAGCAACGGCTGCACCTGTTATTTTTTTTGCTGTACTCATATTTTATACCTTCATTAATAATTATAAGAAAACCTGCCACCGGTTTTGACATCCAGTCCTTTTCAGCAACAGGTCAGGATTGATTATAATTAATATATGTCACGAAACAATCACAATATTGGCCGATTTTGTAAACAAAAGATAAAAAACAGCCCCTTATTTAGTTATAATTCTGTGATTTTCTGGTAATAATAGAACCACTTAGGTCATAATAAGGCTTATTATGATCCCTGAAATATTTTCTTCAAAAGCACAATTCCGTCACATTTTCGAGCAGGGTCTGGTGCAGTTGCTGGACTACGATGAGCTGGGTATTTTTATCCTGGTACTGGCCAATGCCAGTTTTGATCAGCATGTGCACGACTATACTAATGAAGCATTACAGGAAAAATACCATCAACTGGCCGATAAATATCGCAGCCTGTTACAGGACGGGCAACTGCTGACTGAAGCACCGGATGACATCCTGGTATTTTTAAAGCTGATGGCCATGGGTGGTATTGACCAGATTAGTCAGACAGAATTTCGTCATGTTCATCATAATAACTGCCAGTGGGAACTGCAGTTTAATCATATCCGCTCCCTGCGCCCTGCCCGTATGAGCCAGAATGTAATTGAAGATATTTTTCTGGATTTTAACCCAGACGGTTTTCACTTTAACAAACCTTTTTTACAGAAGGAATGTTACTGGTCCGGCACTTTACACAATAGAAAACTACAGATTTTTTATAATAAATTTCCCTTTGCACGCTTTCATTCCTTACTGGTACCTGATGCTGAAAAATGTCTGCCCCAGTATCTGAAGCGTGATTATCATCAGTATATCTGGCAGTTAACCGCACAACTGGGAGAAACTCTGCCGGGGCTCGGCATGGCCTATAATGCCTATGGTGCATTTTCTTCCATTAATCATCTGCATTTTCACCTGTTTATCAAGGATCACCCCTTACCGGTTATGGAACCGGTCTGGCAGCACAACGGCGGCTCCGAAAGTTACCCCCTGGACTGCCGGGTATTTGATAATATGCAGGAGAGCTGGTCATTTATTGAGCATTTACATCAGCAGCATATTAGTTATAATCTTATTTATCTTCCCGGTAAGCTGTATTGTCTGCCGAGAAAGCATCAGGGAACTTATCCGGATGCCCCTTGGAGCAGTGGTTTTGCCTGGTATGAGGTCAGCGGTGGTTTTACGACCTTTAATCACAGCCAGTTTCTGGATCTGGATTATCCGCAGTTAGAGCGGGAACTGGCTTTGTTAAACCTAAATAAAACCTGATATAAAAACACTTTTTATTGAACATCTATTGTAACAGACTGGATATTAACTGAACTTATGGAAAAACACTATTGCAGCCATTGCGGCAATGAAATTGAACCGGATGCCGGCAGCTGCCCGGTCTGCAATGCGCCTACCCGTTTTCATGGTAAGGACTGGCAGAAAAAAACCCCCAGAAATTTTATTTACTTTTTTATCGCCCTGGTTATTTTCAGTTTTCTGTTTATGATGATTGCGCCGCGTTAGCAGTGTAATATAGAAAGTGTACCAGGACTTTAGTGCTGTCCGTGAACCATAATTAATAATTCGGCCTCACCACGGGACATCTCACAGGTTTCCATTAATTCTTCTATAGATGCCCCCTTGTGTACCAAGGCAATAGCCTGCTGCATGGACTGTGCGCCCTGTTCTTTAAGATCAAATTCTTCCTGACGATCATCCAGTTCTCTGAGCTGGGCCGAGAGCTGATTAATACGTTTACCCACACCATAAGCCGCACTGGTCATAGCCTGTAATTCATGGGATAGGTCTTTAAGCTGTTTTTGCTGCATAGCAGTAACCTGTTTAAGTTCAGATTGTGACTGCTGCAGGGAACGGTTGAGGGAATTGACATAAACCAGCAACATCAGAAAGAACGCCAGTAAAACCGCGATGCTGATATAAATTAAGGTTGGTGATAAGCTGCTGAAAAAATTACTGACGTCCATTTTTTATTGTTTTGCTATTATCCTAAATAAATTAGTTGAATCGTAGCGAGAATGATCAGAGTGCTGAAGATGCATGGATTTAGAGGTTATTTTGGCTTTATTCGTAGTTACACTACGGATGAAGTCAAAATGTTCTGGAAAGACTTGTAGATTCAGTGCTATGGACATTCGCAGTAGGTTCAACTGATTTATTTAGGATTATACATATTCATCAAGATGTCGTACTGTAGCATGTTTCTCATCCTGATTAACAGAATTATTAAGGCTTTTCGGACTATCTGCTGAGGCGTTTTCCGGGCTCTGTTCCTGTTTTAACTCTGTTTCTGAATTTTCCGCCTGTTCGTCAGCTTCAGACTGTTTATTCTGTTTTGAACCCTGCTGATGCTCACCATGATAATGCCTTTTTTGCCTGACCAGCAGTGACGGATTCACCGGTGCCAGCGGAGGTAAATCTGCAGCCATATTATTCTCCCTCTGTTTTTACTGGAAGCCGGTATTCAGTTCGACTTTCTATACAAAACTCAGTTAAGAAGACGCTGAAAATACCCAAGGCATGTACCCCAGCTTTAATACATTTCCATTTCAGCCCATTCTTCATCACTGAGTACTTTTTCTACTGCCACCAAGATCAGCAGTTCACCATAACGGCTGTGTACGCCCTGAATATATTTGGAACTGTCATCATTACCGACATTGGGGGTTAATTCAATCTGTGATTTGGGTATATCCGCCACTTCAGCAATGCTGTCTACTAATAGACCTACAATCTGATCCATAGTTTCAATAATAATAATTCTGGATTCATCATTAATTTCTACGGCCGGCAGACCGAAACGGCTGCGGGTGTCTATTACCGTTACCACATTACCACGCAGGTTAATGATCCCCAGTACATAACTGGGCGCACCGGGTACCGGTGCAATTTCGATATCACGCAAAACTTCCCTGACCTGCATAACATTTATGCCGTATTTTTCATTATCCAGCATAAAGGTAATCCATTGTGTCATCGGGTCGGCTGCCAGTTCATTATCATAATCATATTCCATGATTAGTCCTCAATTCTTCTATCAATCTAAAGCAAGTAATTTTGCAGGCGTCTGTTTTATTTTTTAATTTTTTTATCTGTCAGGTAAAATTATCGTCATTTAATGTTAAAAGTTTAGCTTCAAAGTTATTATTTTTCTATGTTGCCGCAGCGATTAAACTGTCTTTACCTGTTTGAAGCATAGATGCAAATTCTGAACTGTCCAGTAACGCGCATTTTTCTTCAATAACCGTACCCAGCAGCCAGCGGCGTTTGGTGCGTGATGAACGCCATTTAACCTGTTCCGTTTTTAAGGTAATAATTTCCAGCACCTGTTCACAGGCCGGCCCCCATCGACCGTCATCAATAAGGATAATATGCTTAAATTTAGGCTTTTCCAGGTGTCCCGCAGGCCAGCGCTCTTTAGGTACCACCTGCTGCAGGGTATCGACAACCGGAACGTTTTTTCCTAGGTGATTAATCAGCCCCAGGTACCAGGAGGGATGGCCCGGAAGCTCATTAATATATTCATCCCCCCATTCTACAATCACATTTAATTCTGACTGGGGAACAGCCAGTTTCAGGCCGGACACTGCAAATAACAGAGCCTGAAATTCCGGAATGGCCCAGTCCGGAGCATTATTGATATTATTGATAAGCGCTTCAGAATCACCCTGCTGGGTTTGCTGTTTGTATTTTTCATACTGGGATAATTCTTCCAGCTCCGTTTCGATCTGTGCCTGGCTGACGACTGCCTGAGTCAGAGCCTCAAGCTGCTGTTTGATTTCTTCATCACTGAGGGTTTTTATTTTAGGCAGGAACAGGCTCAGATCCAGTTCAGGGGCTTCTTTGGTAACCCTTATGTCGACCTGTGTATCTAGCGCTTTCTGTGTCTGTGTCTGTGTCTGTTCAGCAGTATGAGTTTCTTCCCGGGACTGGATCTGCTTTGAACGGGGCTGCAGAGGAGGATGCTTTTTAGCCGGAGCAGAACTAACCGTTTCTCGTCCGGATTGTTTTACAGGACGTGATCCGGATACTGATTTAGCCCTGAAGGATCCCCACAAATTTAAACCATTGTGCAGAGGCACATCACGTCCTGGTTCAATTGTGTAAATACTTTTTTCAAATCCTTCATGTAAATTTTATACCGTTTATCATTTATAA
>JBHNNM010000107.1:0-4010 GCA_048563625.1 Gammaproteobacteria bacterium
GCCAGAGGGATTCGGGATACCGAATATTTTAAACTAAAAATCAGGCAAACCTCCATTCCTGATGAGCAGAGCATGTTCTATTTTGGACAAAATCTCACTCATTAAAGCGGAGAACAACCTTGGTTTTTTAAAAAAAGTCATAAATTCAAGCTCTTAAACAAATATTTACAAAGTATGCTTCAGCGCAAAACATACAGAAGTGGAAAAATAACTAGCCAGACCAGGTCAATCATATGCCAGTACAGTCCGGCACTTTCCAGTGTGGCATGGTGTCGGAAACTGTAATGTCCCATGTGCAGGCCAATGGTTACCCATAAAATAACACTCATTCCCATTAATACATGTGCAAAATGGTTAAAGGTAAGGTAGTAGTAAATGCCAAAAAAATAATTGGTGGAGGAGTCAAAACCTGAGGCAACATTCCATTCATATTTCCAGATTTTAATAACACAATAAGCGGCGCCCATAAAAAAAGTCAGCCATAAAAATATTTTGGCTGAGCGGCGATCATCCCGACCGATAGCCGCCACGGCGCGGGCAACACCAAAGCTGCCGGTGATCAGGATCAGAGTATTAAACATGGCGGCCATGGTATTGAGCCGGGGCGGTCCCTGATAAAAAATATCCGGATAATGGGCCTTGCCGATAAGAAAAACAATAAAGAAAAAGGCAAATTCAGTCAGTTCAATAATAATCAGAAACCAGATGGCAAAATTGCCGATGCCGTATCTTAATTTGTGCAGTTCAGCGCTATCAACTGGGGATGTGTCAGGTGTCGTACCGGGGGCTGTATCAGGAGTGATAGTAGAAGTTAAAGGGGCGGCAGTCATGGTCTGTACCTGATGATTCAGATGTGCAAAGCATATCATATATGCCCCCAAAGCTGTATAATTTAGCGTTTCAAACTTGTTTGTAACTGCTCTGCGTGTTTAGATTTTGTGCCAGTTCAAGGCATTTTCGCACGGAAAATGTGAGCGTATATCAATACGCGACCATTTGAGTACGAAAATAACACCGAAATGGTGCAAAAGATGAATGCGCTGAGTAGTTACGCTTGTTTTAGGTCAATGGCTCATAATAGCCGGTTTTACAATTAAAAATTCAGGGAAATAATGTCCGCAACATCCAATACTTCTGCAAAAACATCTGAGCAGGAAAATACCGATAAAGAGCTGGTGCTGGTTGACGGCTCCTCTTATCTGTACCGGGCTTTTCATGCCATGCCCGATTTGAATAATTCCAAAGGCCTGCCCACCGGTGC
Organism: Gammaproteobacteria bacterium; assembly: GCA_048563625.1. Classification (GTDB taxonomy): domain Bacteria; phylum Pseudomonadota; class Gammaproteobacteria; order GRL18; family GRL18; genus JANELJ01. Next base: position 1,262 of record JBHNNM010000107.1, read on the forward strand.
CATATACGGTGTTGTCAATATGATGAAGCGGCTGCTTAATGATCATAAAACCCAGCGTATGGCCATGGTCTTTGATGCAAAAGGCAAAACCTTTCGTGATGATATGTTTCCCGAATACAAGGCTCACCGTCCTTCCATGCCTGATGAGCTGCGCTGCCAGATTGAACTCCTGCATGAGGTTATCAGGGCCATGGGGTTTCCGCTGATTATTGTGGACGGGGTAGAAGCCGATGACGTTATTGGCACTCTGTCGGTACAGGCGGTAGAACGGGATCTGGATGTGATCATTTCCACCGGCGACAAGGATATGGCGCAACTGGTTAATGAACGGGTCTGTCTAATAGACACCATGAAAAACCACCGCATGGATGTCGAAGGTGTGCGCAAAAAATTTGGTGTGGAACCCTCCCAGATCATTGACTACCTGGCCCTGATAGGTGATACCTCGGATAATATTCCGGGGATCCGCAAAGTCGGGCTTAAAACGGCAGTCAAATGGCTCAAGGAATACGGCAGTGTGGAAAATATCATTGCCCATGCCGATGAGTTTAAGGGCAAAGTGGGGGAGAACCTGTGTGCCAACCTAGATCAGTTACGCCTGTCCTATGAGCTGGTGACCATAAAACTGGATGTAGAGCTGGAACTGACAGTGGATCAGCTGTGCATGTCTGAGCCTGATATAGAAAAATTAAAACAGCTCTACAGTGAACTGGAATTTAAAACCTGGCTGTCACAGATCCTGGAAAAAGAATTTGCCGGTACCCAGCAGGATATGCTGGCGGCTGACGAGGTTCCGGATGCCCCTGTACAGGGGAATCAAAAAGGCCAATACATCACCATTCTGGACTGGGATACTTTTGAGCAATGGCTGGGGCAGTTAAAGGACGCACAATTGTTTGCCTTTGATACTGAAACCACTTCTCTGGATTATATGCAGGCAGAAATTGTCGGCGTTTCTTTTGCGACCGAAGTGGGTAAGGCCGCTTATGTGCCGCTGACGCATAAAGATGTGGAAGTCAGTGAACAGCTTGACAGAGATAAAGTTTTACAGCATCTTAAACCGCTTTTAGAAGATCCGCAGCAGGCTAAAATGGGTCAGAACCTGAAATATGACAAGAATGTGCTGAACAATTACGGTATTAATCTGCAGGGCATTGCCTACGATACCATGCTGGAATCTTATGTGCTGGACAGTACTGCCACCCGTCATAATATGGATGCCCTGGCGCTCAAATACCTATCTTACCAGACTATAAAATACGAAGATATTGCCGGTAAAGGTGTTAAACAGCTGCGTTTTGATGAGGTTCCTGTGGCCCAGGCTGCACCCTATGCGGCAGAAGATGCGGACATTACTCTGCGTCTGCATGAAGTACTCTGGCCGAAACTTGAACAGCAGGAAGAACTGAAAAAACTGTTCCAGGAAGTAGAGCTGCCTCTGCTGTCGGTGTTATCCCGTATTGAACGAAATGGCGTACTGGTGGATGCTGAACTGCTGGCCAGACAAAGTCAGGAAATTGCCCTGAAACTCAAGGAAATTGAAACTGAGGCGTTTGAAATGGCCGGTGAGCCATTTAATATGTCCTCACCCAAACAGATCCAGGAAATTCTGTTTAATAAAATGGCCCTGCCGGTTAAGTCTAAAACACCTAAAGGAGAGCCATCAACGGCAGAATCGGTATTACAGGAGCTGGCTCTGGATTATCCCATGCCGAAATTAATTCTGGAACATCGCTCTCTGGCCAAGCTTAAATCCACTTATACCGATAAACTGCCTTTACAGATTGATGCCAGAACCGGCAGGGTGCATACTTCCTATAACCAGGCGGTTGCGGTAACCGGCCGCTTATCCTCAACAGAACCTAATCTGCAGAATATTCCCATTCGCACCCCTCAGGGACGAAAAATCCGTCAGGCTTTTATTGCCCCTGAAGGTAAAAAAATCGTGGCGGCGGATTATTCTCAGATTGAACTGCGGATCATGGCTCATTTGTCAGAAGATCCGGGACTGCTCAGTGCTTTTGAACAGGGGCTGGACGTACACAGGGCAACGGCCGCTGAAGTATTCGGAGTGGATCTGGAAGCGGTTAGTAAGGAGCAGCGGCGCAGTGCCAAAGCCATTAACTTCGGTCTGATTTACGGTATGTCGGCTTTTGGTCTGGCAAAGCAGCTGGATATTGGCCGGGCTGAAGCACAGAACTATATTAACCTGTATTTTGAGCGTTATCCCGGTGTTAAAATCTATATGAATCGCATGCGGGAACTGGCCAGGGAACAGGGTTATGTGGAAACCGTTTTTGGACGGCGCCTGTATATTCCTGAAATCAATTCACGCAATGGTCAGCGCCGGCAATACGCTGAACGTACTGCCATTAATGCGCCGATGCAGGGCAGTGCTGCTGATATTATTAAACGTGCCATGCTGGATATGGATCGCTGGCTGGGTCATGAAGCTGCAGAGGGTCAGCCCTTTGACAGTATTTTAATGACCATGCAGGTGCATGATGAGCTGGTGTTTGAAGTACCGCAAGGCATACTTGAACCGTCAGTGGAAAAAATTACCACCATTATGAGTCAGGCTGCTAGCCTGAAAGTACCACTGATTGCCGATGCCGGCATTGGTGATAACTGGGATGAAGCACATTAACCGTACCGACAACCAAAACAACTACAACAGTTTAAGAAAACAGTATGAGTGAAGAACACGACAATCCTCAGATAGAAAACAGCCCTGAGCCGGATAACAGCC
>JBHNNM010000107.1:4110-7679 GCA_048563625.1 Gammaproteobacteria bacterium
AACAGCCCTGAGCCGGATAACAGCCATGAGCTGGAAAATGCCCCTGAACAGGAGCCAGTACCCGCAGCGGATGAGCCATCAATACAGGCATCCTTACAGCAGCTGGCAGAAACTGAACAGGCTGAAAAACAATCCATTAGCCGTATTCACACCGCTGACAGCGTAAAAAATATTGTTGAAGGTGCTATCCATGCAGCAGGCAAGGCTGTTTCAATTGATAAATTATTAAGTCTTTTTCCGGAAGATGAAGTCATTAAAAAAGCGGTGCTTCGTCAGGCTATTGAGCAGTTAATGCAGGATTATCAGAACCGGGGTGTGGTACTGGTAGAAGTCAGCAGTGGTTTTCGTTTTCAGGTGGCCCAGAGTGCTGCCCCCTGGGTGGCCCGTTTATGGGAAGAAAAGCCGCAGAAATATTCCCGCGCCTTACTGGAAACGCTGGCACTGGTTGCCTACAGACAACCCATTACCCGGGGAGAAATTGAAGACATTCGCGGTGTCAGTGTCAGCAGTCAGATCATTCGAACCCTGGTAGAGCGGGAATGGATCCGGGTTATAGGCCACAGGGATGTACCGGGAAAACCGGCTATGTATGCGACTACCCGCCAGTTTCTGGATTATTTTGGGCTTAAAAAGCTCGATGAACTGCCCAGCCTGTCGGAAATACGGGATCTGGATGTCATTAATGCAGAACTGGATTTCGGTATACAGGAACCGCAAAATGGTGAAACTGTCCTTATAGAAGATGAGTCTGCAGAGCAGAGCGAAGAACAGGATTTATTTACAGCGGACGAAGATGAATCTGCAGATAATGAATCAGAAGACAATGATACAGAAGAGCGAATTGATATTGATGTGGAACTAGCCGCATTAAAAGAAACCTATCAGCAGATTGATTCACTCAATAAACAGGAACAGGAAATTATTGCCGAAGCGGAACAGAGTATCGGGCATAGCCAGGATAATAAGCCGGACCAGGAAAATAAATCAGACGAGTAACAAAATACCATGACAAATTATTACCGATCCTCCCCAAAACCCTCTCCAAAGCAACGGAGTAATCAAGGTAAACCGGCAAAACCTCAGACCTCTGAGCAAATATTCGGTGAATCCCTGGATATTGGTGATACTGAGACTGATACTGTTCAGCCTGTCAGCCAGCCCCAAAAGGCTCCGGCACCGGAAGGTGAAAAGCTGCAGAAGGTTATTGCCCGTTCAGGCCATACTTCCCGGCGTGAAGCTGAGCGCCTGATTGCCCAGGGCCGGATTAAAATCGGTGACCGGGTGGCTCAGCTGGGTGACCGAGTGGCCGGTGATGATCCGATCTTTCTGGATGATAAGGAACTGTTTATTGCCTGGGAAAAGCCCCGGCAGAGACTACTGGTGTATAACAAACCTGAAGGTGAGATATGCAGCCGTAAGGATCCCGATCACCCTAATACTATTTTTGATGATCTGCCTAATCTGAAAATCGGCCGCTGGATTTCTGTTGGTCGGCTGGATATTAATACCACAGGTTTGATTTTGTTAACCAATGACGGCGAACTAGCTAATCTGTTAATGCATCCTTCCAGTGAAATAGAACGGGAATATGCGGTCCGGGTTCTGGGTGAGGTGACCGATGATGATATTGAGCAGTTAAAATCCGGTGTGCAGCTGGAAGACGGTGTGGCCAGTTTTGATAAAATTACCTATATTGGCGGGCAGGGAGCCAACCACTGGTATCATGTCACCCTTAAAGAAGGGCGTAACCGTGAAGTCCGTCGGATTTGGGAATCTCTGGGAATTACCGTCAGTCGTCTGTCCCGTATTCGTTATGGTGTGGTAGAACTGCCCAGAGGGCAGAAGCCCGGCCGCTGGGAAGAGCTGGATGAAAAGGGCATGCAGGAGCTTTATGCCAGTGTCGGTCTGAAAGTACAGCGTCCTAAAACCGATCATCGCGGCAAAATAATATCACCGAATAATCAGCGTCAGCGTAAAGGTAAGGCTAAAAAGCGTCTGCTTATGCCGGATAACAGAAGAAAGTCTCAGAAACTGAAAAAACGTAAAAGCCGTTAAGCAATCTGGTTCAGTTCATGTTCGGCTTTGACATCAGGCTCATGGGTGATCAGCAGGTTGCCCATAATTTTGTGCGGGTACTCAAAGTAATGATCCACCAGAATAATGGTTTTATCACCTTTTTTCTGCTGAATAATCTGATCCAGAAACGGTATAAGATTGCGGTCTTTCAGTTCGGTACTGAAACCAACCAGTAAATAAATACCAAATAACTTACTCTGACGTATATGATTAATAACCATTTCTGGTGTTGTGGTATTAGGTCTTTTAATATGAGAGGCTTCCATCCGGTACAGGCCAATCCCTTTTTCCCAGATATAAATGGCCTTGCCTTCTCTGACCAGAGGACGGAAGTCATTTATGGTCTGCTCGGGATTATTGGTTTCCAGAGCAATGAGTTTGTATCCGGTTTGGAGGATTTTTTTCAGATTTTCCTGTTGCATGTTAACCTCGGAAGACAGATAGCTGATGTTTGAAGGCTTTTATTGAGTTGATGACTCTTGTTAAGTAAAAGTATAACCGCTACACCAGAATAAACTGTGAACCAGATAGAAGATTTCAGGTGGCGGGTAATCTTTACTCGCAAATCACCTAGTTACGGCCGGACTTTTTGGCCTGATATAAAGCCAGGTCCGCTCTTTCAAACAGACTGGTCTGGCAGTCTTCAGGCTGAAACAGACTAATTCCCATACTGACGGTAATGTATATGTTCTGACCATTACAGATACAGGGAGTGTTCTGTACGGTTTCACGAATACGTTCGGCCAGCTGACGGGCACCTTCAAGAGAAGTGTTGTTTAATAACAGAGTAAATTCTTCACCGCCGTAACGGAACAGGACATCCGTAGTACGGGTACATTGACGTATACATTCAGTCAGATGTTTTAAAACACAGTCACCGGTGGCATGGCCGTAGGTATCATTAACCTGCTTAAAAAAGTCGATATCCAGTGCAATCAGGCTTAATGGGGTTTTGTTTCGGTTGCTCAGTTCCATTTCCCGGTTAAAAATACTGTCCATTGAAAAGCGGTTTAAAGCGCCAGTCAGCGGATCGTGCAGGGCTGACTGAATGGCCTGAGTGTAATCCAGGGCATTTTTTAAAGGTAATAATACTGCCACCAGTGTCTTTTCAATAAATTTCTGTTCTTTGTCGGTAAATCGGGTACGGCGAACCAAGGCAATTTCACCCAGTTCTTTTTTATGCAGCACCAGCTGGTAGGAAACCATGTGACGGCCCCGGCTGTCCATTTCTTTCTGTTTATTGGGTGGAAGATAAAGAATATCATCCAGGTTCAGAATGGGAGAGACTTCCAGTTTGAACAGGGTAACGAGTTTATCCAGCTCAAGGGTGAAGTGCAGCTTGTTTGCCAGCTCCAGTAATACCTGTTTATCCGCATTAAGATTATCAATTGTTTTACTGATTTGACTGCTGTCGTGATTCATCGCAGCATTGGTAGAACCTTTTACAATAGATAGTTCAACCTGAATAATACTGTTTTAAGCCTGACCTCAAG
>JBHNNM010000108.1:0-7674 GCA_048563625.1 Gammaproteobacteria bacterium
CTGAACGGGATAAGTCTACTGGACTTTATCAGTTTGGTGTAGAACCTAATTATGGAATTTCATCCTGATGGGTAAATCATTGAAACGAAATGATAAAATCCTTAAAGACATACCTATGATTTTACCATAACTAATTGTATTTTATGGTAATAAATATTACCGGCCAAGCACTACCTATGATAATATATAAATAAAACGATTTAAGCATTGCTTTTAAGTGTGAAAATAAATGGAAAAAATAAAAAATATAAATTACCTAAAGTATTGGGGGAAATCAAGAGAAAAAGAATCTTGTGAAAAAAACTTTCACCTATTACCCTATCATTCAATGGATGTTGCAGCAGTAGCTTGTAAAATATTAGAAAAACATAATTTTCTTAGTAAAAAAATATCAAATCAAATGGGTTTATCAGAAGATAATCTAAAAAAATGGATTATCTTTTTGGTCGGTATTCATGATATAGGTAAATTTGCTGAGTCTTTTCAACAGCTCAGGGTCGATTTAAGAACTCAGTTTATGGGGCATCATCCACCGGAGAAGATGAATTATAATTTAAGACATGACAGCCTGGGGTATTTATTGTTGTTTAAAGATGTCAAAGTAAAACAAGATAAAGAAAACCTGAAAAATCTGATGAAAAAGTTTTTTCCTTGCTGGCTGACATCAGTTATGGGGCATCATGGATTTCCACCTGAAAGTAAAGGTAGAATAAAGGATTATTTTGTGGAGCATGATATTGAGAGTGCCCAAAGTTTTCTGGAAGACTGGTTTGCATTAATTGATCCAGACATTAAATTCTTAGATAAACATTCAGATTATAAAACATGGATAAAAAAACAAAAAGAAGTCAGTTGGTTAATTGCCGGTCTGACTGTTGTATGTGACTGGATAGGATCAAGCGGTAATGATTTTCAGTTTGAATCTGAGCATTATAGTCTGGAAGATTACTGGAACAAAAAAGCTTTACCACAAGCAGAAAAAGCCATTGACAAGATCGGTTTGTTACCGGCTAAAGTAAAAAAAGAGTGCTGTGTTGGTGATATATTCCCATATATTAAAGAAGCAACACCTTTGCAAAAACTATGTTCTGAAATAAAACTGTCAGATGAGCCACAGCTTTTTATACTGGAGGATGTTACCGGAGCCGGAAAAACCGAGGCAGCACTGATGCTGGCCTACCGCTTAATGGAAAAAGATCTGGCGCAGGGTTTTTTTGTTGGTTTACCAACTATGGCAACGGCTAATGCCATGCTGGAGCGTATGGCTTATGTGTATCGGAATTTTTTTACTGAAGACAGTCAGCCTGATGCTGTATTAAGTCATAGTGCCAGACATTTATCTAAATTGTTTCAGAGCTCTTTCCTCGAACAGGATAAACAAAAAAACGCAAAATATAATAAAAAATACAGTAAAAAAGAAGAAACCATTTCTGTTCAGTGTAACCGCTGGCTGGCTGATCACAGAAAAAAATCCTTACTGGCCGATGTTGGGGTTGGAACCATTGACCAGGTGTTATTAGGTGTACTCCCAGTCAGGCATCAGTCCCTGCGGTTATATGGTCTGGCCAACAAAGTACTCATTCTTGACGAAATACATGCTTATGATGCCTATACGGGCACATTATTAAATACCCTGCTGGAATTTCATGCGGCTTTGGGTGGCAGTGTGATTTTATTATCCGCAACCCTGTCAAAGTCTCAGAGACAATCCTATGTTAGTGCGTTTAATAAGGGCATAGGTAGTTATCAGAAACCGGAACTTAACAATACTTCATTTCCCTTGCTCACACAGTTTGCTGAGGATACCAATAAGGAATGTGTGGTTGCCACAAGAAAAACTGTTCAGAGAAAGGTAAATATACGGTTTAAGCATCGTCAGGAAGAGATTATTGAGCAAATTAAACAAGCAGCCATACAGGGAGAATGTGTTTGCTGGATCCGTAATACCGTACATGATGCCCGTGCAACCTTTGAGATGTTATCGGTCATGCCAGAATTAAGTGAGAATAATGTTCACTTGTTTCACAGCCGTTATACACTGGGTGATCGACTGGATATTGAACAGGACTGTTTAAACCTGTTTGGATTGCAGTCTGAACCGGAACAACGCAAGGGACAGATACTTATAGCCACACAGGTTATTGAGCAATCCCTTGACCTGGATTTTGACAGGATGATAACGGATCTGGCTCCCGTTGATTTGCTGATTCAACGAGCCGGGCGTTTAAAAAGGCATATTAGAGATGCATCCGGTAAACTGATAACTGATGGACGTGAGGACAAACGGGGAATTGCGGAGTTAATTATATATGCGCCAGAATTTACCAATACCCCACAAAATGACTGGTATCAGGCTATTTTTCCAAAAGCCTGTTATGTGTATCCTAATACAGGATTGCTATGGCTGACCAGCCGGATTCTGGAACAAAAGAAAGCCTGGAAAATGCCGGATGATGCCAGAGAATTAATTGAAGAAGTCTATGGAAAAACGGTGGATGATTTACCGGAAGGTTTGCAGGACAGCCATCTTCAGGCCGAAGGAACACAAATGGGTCATAAAGGGATGGCGGCCTTTAACACGCTAAAATATGAGTTGGGCTATCAACGTGATTATCGTCTTGAAACGCCCTGGGATGATGAAGCCAGATTTCCAACCCGGCTGGGTGAAGATACTCAGACGCTCTATCTAGCGCGTTGGGAAAATAATAAATTATTACCCTGGAATGATGGAGGTATCTGGCAATGGGATATGAGCAGTGCTAATGTAAACAAAGGACAGTTAAAAGAACTGAACCGGGTGCAGGAAGAAGTGACCAGAGCCGTTACTTCTCTGAAAGAAAAAGTTCCGGTTTTTGATGATTACAGTTTTATTGTCCCTCTGCAGAAAATAAACGGAGCATGGCAGGCAGAAGGTTATAATAACAATGGAGAAAATATGATAATCACTTATGATTCTCAACAGGGGTTGACGATCCGGAGGAAAGAATGATTTATAACTTAATATCCGATCAGTGGATAACCGTGCGGGACTTTAATGGCAGACTTAAAAAAATAAAACCGCAACAGCTGGCTGATGCACAGTGGGAAACCCTCGATGCCCCCAGAGCTGATCTGAAAGGTGCATTGTTCCAGTTTATGATTGGTTTGCTGCAAACGGCTTTTGCTCCTGAGGACAGAGAGGAATGGAAAGAGTTGTGGAATACGCCGCCTGCAGAACAAGAACTGGCAAAAGCCTTTAACCGTTACCGTCATGCTTTCTTTTTAAACGATAAAACAAAACCGGCTTTTATGCAGGATTTTGATTTGCCTGAAGGAGAGCAAAAGCCTGTTTCAGCCTTATTGCTCGAGGCACCGGGAGAAAAAACATTAAAAGATAATCAGGATCATTTTATTAAAAGAGGAATGGTAAATCAGATGTCACCCTACTGGGCGGGTTTATCCTTGTTTACCTTGCAAATTAATGCACCCAGTGGTGGTGTTGGACACAGAGTAGGTATCAGGGGTGGAGGCCCAATGACCACTTTGCTAATCCCCCCTTTGAAATCAGGTAACAGCAGCCTGTGGCACAGATTATGGCTTAATGTTTTGACAAAGGATGAACTGTTGCCAATGAGAGGTAATTATAATTTGTATAATGACAAAGATATTTTTCCCTGGTTAGCTAAAACCAGAACCAGTGAAAAAAAAGGCAGTGAAGTACGGCCGCCTCATACGCATCCATTACAAATGTACTGGGCAATGCCTCGCAGGATCCGTTTGCAATGGGAAGAAGAGCAAACAGGTGTATGTGATATTAGTGGAGAAGCTACACAATGCCACGTTACTCATTTTATCACAAAAAATTACGGTGCTAACTATGCTGGCCACTGGATACATCCATTATCAGCCTATGATGCAGCACCTGATAAGGTTCCTAATTCAGTTAAAGCGCAACCAGGAGGTCTATGTTATCGTCACTGGATGGGGTTGGTGATAGAAGATTCCAAAAAATTCAGAATACCATCACTGATTGTCAGAAGCTATAAAGAGTGGCGCTCTGAAAGTATAGATAGTACCGACGAGGCACAACTATGGGTCTTTGGTTTTGATATGGATAATATGAAAGCACGTTGCTGGTATGAATCTACTATGCCAGTGTTTTTATTGTCGGATGATCAAACCAGCGAACTAAGTTGCCAGCTTCCAAAACTCACAAATGCAGCAACAGACAGTCTTAAAACACTGAAAAAATATCTTAAAGAAGCCTGGTTTAAACGGCCAAAAGATATAAAAGGTGATATTTCATTTATTGATCATAATTTCTGGGAGCAGACCGAATCTGATTTTTATCAGCAACTTCGTCAACTCATCAAAAATCTGAATGATGATAAAGCAGTAAAAAGGATACTGGAACAATGGAGGCAGGTTTTGCAAGCCAAAACAACCAGCCTGTTTGATGACTATGTTTTGTCCAGTTTAAATGAAGATGGTGATATGAAGAGAATTATAAAAGCTAGAAAAAATCTACAAAAATGGCTAAATGCAAGTAAACCCATGAAAGAATTAAAGGCAGCATGAAATGGAACAGAAACAACAGCAAACATGGTATCCGGCACTTTATGAACCGGAACAAAGAGAGCGCTTAAAACAATGGTGGTTCTGGCTGCAGTCGGAACAGGCCAGAGGTGAATGTGCTAAACTCAGACGATGCCAGACACCGGGAGAAGTTATTATGCAAAAAGGTTTTTTTAAACTAGGAAAATTGTTACCCAACTGGCAAAAATATAATTTACTGGCTCTAGCAACAGTAGCCGGGATGCTGGCGCATATTGAAACAGAAATCAATGTATCATTTCCTACTCAATTAGGAGCAGAAAACGCTGCATCTGGTAAGCCGATTTTAAGTGAATTAAGATTCCAGAAATTATTGGCATCATCTGAACCAGATGAATTCTATAAAAGTTTACTGCGGTCAGTAAAACAAGTAGGCAAAGCAGCTGCTCCGGTCTTGCTGGCAGACAGTATTTTACATTGGTATCGTGAACAGTCGGAACCTGAGAAATATCAGGGGAAAAAGAGCTGGAAGTATCACTGGGCCAATGATTATTACAGTTCAAAAGTTTTTAACTAAGAAGGAAACTAATAATGAGTCAGTTTATTCAAATCCATTGCTTAACCGCCTATCCACCCTCTAATTTAAACCGTGATGATCTGGGGCGTCCTAAAACGGCCATTGTGGGTGGTTTTGAACGTCTGCGGGTGTCTTCACAAAGTTTAAAAAGAGCCTGGAGAACATCACCGGTTTTTGATTCAGCACTGAGTGAGTGGAAAGGCAAACGCACCAAATTACTGGGTAAAGAGGTATATAAAAGGCTATCCGCTCAAGGGGTTAATGAGAAGCAGGCTGAAAAATGGGCCTCGGTGATCGCCTCCCGTTTCGGAAAGCCCAAAAAAGAGAACCGTCTGGAAATTGAACAACTGTGTCATATATCCCCTCAGGAATGGGAAGATGTTATGACATTGGCAGATACTCTGGCAACAGAGGGGAGGGAGCCGAATGAGGAGGAACTTAAATTACTGCGTTCAGATATAAAGGCTGTTGATATTGCCTTGTTTGGGCGTATGTTAGCCTCTAATCCATCTTGTAATATTGAAGCTGCCGTACAAGTCGCCCATGCAATTACGGTTAATACTGTTAAAATAGACGATGACTTTTTTACAGCGGTGGATGATCTGAATAGACACGAAGAAGATGCGGGCGCGGCTCACATGGGTGATGCTGGTTTTGGTTCCGGAGTGTTCTATTTATATATTTGCATTAACAAAACTCAGCTTATCGATAATCTGCAAGGCGATGAAGATCTAGCCAATAAAACCCTTGCAGCTTTGGTTGAATCAGTTGCCAAAGTAGCACCAACCGGTAAACAAAATAGTTTTGCATCACGAGCTTATACTTCTTATATGTTGGTAGAATCAGGCTCGCAGCAACCCCGTTCTTTATCTGTGGCTTTTTTGAAACCTATCAATGGGAATGATCATCTATCTATTGCTATAAAACAATTAAAAACACAAAGAGATAATTTTGAACGTGTTTATGGCTCCTGTGCAGATGAATTCAAAAAAATGAATGTTCAAACAGGTGAAGGATCTTTATCTGATATTATCCGTTTCGTTCAGGAATGATTATGCAAAAGTATTTATTATTTCAATTATATGGTGTTATTGCTTCCTGGGGGGATCAGGCTGTTGGTGGTGAAAGACCTAGTAGTACTCATCCATCACGTTCAGCATTACTAGGCTTGCTGGCTGCGGCTATGGGAATACGACGTGATAATGAGCAAAAACTGGAGGCATTATCCAGGCAATGCGGTTTTGCCATTAAGTCCTACTCAAACGGACAAGTTTTAAGAGATTTTCATACAGCTCAGGTACCACCCACTATAAAGAAAAACAAACATCTTTATACACGCCGGGATGAGTTGAGGGAAAGTAAATTAGGGACAACGTTATCATTTCGTGAATACCGCCAGGATGCTTTGTCAGTCATTGCAGTATGGCTGAATGATACAGGTGATCTTAGGCTGAGTGATCTTCGTCAGGCACTGTTCTATCCGGTATTTCATCTTTATCTCGGGCGTAAATCCTGTCCTTTGTCTGTGCCTTTAAGTCCACAAATCATATCGGCACAAACGATAAAGACGGCACTGGATGAGTATAGATTTGATGCCAATATAGAGATATTGCAACAGGATGCCAGTTACTATTGGGAAAAAACCGATAATATGGGCTGTAAAGAGGATTTTCAAACCATTCGTTATGACCAGCCTCTGAGCAAAAAACGCTGGCAGTTTTTAAGTCGCCCTGAATATGTATGCTTAAATAAGGAAGGTTAATGTATCTTAGTAAAATAGAATTCTCTCCGGCGTATCCGGAAAAAATGGTAAAGATTCTGGCAAAAGGTATTTTTTCAGAACATCAGATGATGTGGAATCTTTTTGAGGAAGATAAATCAATAAAAAGAGATTTTCTCTATCGCAGGGATGACAGTCAGTCTTTGCCTTTTTATTATTTACTCTCAGCCAGAGAACCGGTTAAAAATGATGACATATTTCATATTGAGACACAAGCCTATAACCCCATCTTAAAAAAGGTCGATGAGTTGCATTTTAGTTTGCGAGCTAATGCTGTTAAAACATTCACAGTAAAAAATTCCTCTAAAAAAATAAGACGAAGAGATATTGTTGAATATAAAGTGGATGAGTACAAAAAAAAATCTGCAACAGAACAACCGTCATCTTCTGTTATTCGTTATGAAGCGGGGAAGGAATGGCTGGAGCAACAGGGGAAACGATGTGGCTTTGAATTAAAGCATCTGATGGTAGAAAACCACCGGTATTATCAATTTAAAAAACCAGGTGACAGAAACCAGCGCCATTTTACCAGCCTTGATTTTTTGGGGAGAATAAAGATCATTGAACCTGAAAAATTCCTCAGAGAGGTATTATTAAATGGACTGGGAAGAGCAAAAGCCTATGGTTGTGGTCTTTTTTTGGTTCGACGAATATAATGAATTATTGGTTGTTCTCCGCTTTAATGAGTGAGATTTTGTCCAAAATAGAACATGCTCTGCTCATCAGGAATGGAGGTTTGCCTGATTTTTAGTTTAAAATATTCGGTATCCCGAATCCCTCTGGC
>JBHNNM010000109.1:0-7669 GCA_048563625.1 Gammaproteobacteria bacterium
GTTTTAGGGGATTAAATTGACATTTATGGGTGTATTTTACATGATTTAGGCTTAGTAGCATGTTTATTTGTGCAAAAAGCCAAATAACCCACCATTTTAGTCTGTTATTTACCTGAAAAAAGGTTTATACTCTGATGCACAAACATATTAGTTAATTATTTCACTGATTGAGTCTGTTGTCAGTCAGACAGGTTAACAGCATACTCAACAGGTTTAACATTTTACCTAAAAATTACCTAAAAAACGGAGCACAACATGGCTTTTGAACTACCAGCATTACCTTATGCAAAAAATGCACTGGAACCCCATATTTCTGAAGAAACTCTGGAATATCACTACGGTAAGCACCACAACACTTATGTAGTTAATCTGAACAACCTGATTGCCGGTACTGACTTTGAAAATCAGTCTCTGGAAGACATTATCAAGAATTCTGACGGCGGTATTTTTAACAATGCAGGCCAGGTCTGGAACCACACATTCTACTGGAACTGCTTAAGCCCTAATGGCGGCGGTGAACCTACCGGTGCTTTAGCGGATGCGATTAATGCCAAATTCGGTTCATTCGAACAGTTCAAGAAAGATTTCAGCGATGCCTGTGTGACTAACTTCGGTTCCGGCTGGACATGGCTGGTTAAAAACGGTTCCGGCGAACTGAAAATTGTTAAAACTTCCAATGCCGGCTGTCCTTTAACTGACGGTCTGACACCTCTGCTGACCTGTGATGTCTGGGAACACGCTTACTACATTGATTACCGTAATGCCCGCCCAAGCTATGTGGAAGCCTTCTGGAATCTGGTTAACTGGGATTTTGTTGCCAGCAATCTATAAGCTCAGGGCTGTTCTTAGCCTGAAAATGTGATGGGGTTACTCCCATCACATTTTGCTCAGTGTGCTATAGTTATATCAGGTGTTTCTGTACAGGTATAACTTATAGCTATGGCAAACTACAATCTTATCTTTCAGGGTGAAATCATTGCAGGTGCTTCCTTAGAGGAAGTCAAAGCCAATGTAGCCCGACTCTTTAAAGCCGATGCAGCCAAAACGGCCGCACTGTTCTCCGGCAAAACCATTATTATCAAACGCAACCTCGATTCAGACTCTGCCAGAAAATACCTGGCCATACTAAAAAAAGCCGGTGCAGTAGTCAAAGTCGTTAAAATTGAAACACAGGTTTCCCCTGGAACTGTCGAGCAGAAAACAGAGCCTGACCAATCCCGGGAAGCAACACCGGTTCCACCTTCTTCTAAACCTTCTACTAAACTCAGCTCCGGACTAGCCTCACTGATAAGCTACAATCAAGCTGTCAGGAACGATGAAACTGTCAAGAACGATAATGAAACAGAAGACATAACAGAAGAAGAAGGTCTGCAACTGGCGCCATTAGGCTCCTATATAGCCAATCTGCACAATGATAATAAAACTATTATTATCCCTGACCTGAGCCATTTAACCATGTCAGAGGCTGAAAGCGGTTCTCTGGAAGAGTTTGCTCAAAAACCGGAACCTGCTGCATTGCCGGATATCAGTGAACTGAGTATGAGTGCAGCCAATGAGGGTTCCCTGGAAGAATTTGCCGCCCGACCTGAACCGGTGCCATTACCGGATACCAGTATGCTGGATATTGCGGAACAGGACGATACGCCGCTATCATCTGAAAGCACTAAAACAGAACCGGTTGCTGTTCCCGATATTTCACAATTATCCATGTCTGAAGCGCAGGAAGGTTCCTTGGAAGGCCTGGAGCAGAAACCTGAGGCGGCAGAGATACCGGATATCAGCCATTTAAGTATGGAAGAAACCGCAACAGAAAAGATACCGGGAAAAGCAGTTTTTCAGATTGGAGATTAAAAAAAACAGCCAGAGTAGGCATAGTCCTATAATTTAATTTTTTATTAAGCGCTGAATTCAGTATAATCAGTTTTATAAATATTATAAATTTAAGATCACTGTTCACCACAAATTGAAATACATTTACATTAGAGTAACCACCTGCAGGCAGCCGCGATCAGATATACTGAATAGTGACAATTTAAATTAAAAAATTATCAATAAGAAATATTATACAAGAAAAAGGGATATTCCGTGGGATTACTCAGGATACAGCTTAGTACACACGAGTATAAAGACTACAAGCTGGAAAAAGGCACCACCACTATCGGTCGTAAGGAAGGCAATGATATTGTCATCAATGATCTGGCAGTTTCTAAAAAGCATGTCCGCATAAACCGGGAAGCCAGTTATTTTTTAACTGACCTGCGCAGCTCTAATGGCACATTTATCAATGGTAAGAAAATACTGCACAGTAAGCTTTCTGATGGTGATATTATTCATTTTGCCGGGATTCAGGCCACTTTTTATACCTGAGCCGTAAAGCTGAATAAGTTTTCCAAACTATTCTTCTACCAGACCATTGCGCTGCAAAACTTTATAAATTTTTTTACTGGTTTTAGCTACCCGGTTAATATCACCAAAATCCGGAACCTCACCGGCTTGCAGGCGATATTCCCAGTCCTGCAGTTCCGTATCCAGATATTCCAGCAATTTTAATGAACAGCCATTGCATTGTCCGGAACATAAGTTGGCTTCCGGCATGTCAAACGGGATAGCCATTCTTACCTGTGTTATCAATGACCACATGGCGGTTGGTCTGTCCGGTTTTTTATCTGAACTCATGTTGTTTTAAATATATTAATTCAAGTAAGGCTTAATTAAAGCCATAAACAGTTCCGGCTGCTCCGCATGCAGCCAGTGGCCGGCCTGTTTAATTGTTGAAAAAGAGGCCAGGGGAAACAGCTGCCGGGTTTGAGCATGATAGTCCCGACTCAGGTAATCTGACTGACCACCCCCGACAAACAATACCCGTTTTTCAAAAGGTTTTATATTTCCGGTATCAGGAAAGCCGGTAATATCTTTAATGGCTTTTTTTAATCACCTCAAGATTAAGACGCCATTGATACCGGCCGTTTTTTAATTGCAGATTCTGCAGTAAAAACTGTCGTAAGTCCGGCTCTGAGAGATACTCTGATAAATACTGATCCGCTTCTCTGCGACTGCTGATCCGCTCTAGCGGTACTGCAGCAAAGGCATTAAGTACGGTTGAAAAATTATGCTGATAATTGACCGGAGCTATATCCATTAGCACCAGTTTCTGTACCCGCTGAGGCTGAGTCAGAGCCAGCCACATGGCGACCTTGCCGCCCATACTATGAGCAATAAAGCGGGCTTCACTAATATGATGATGTGCCATAAATTCAGCAATATCTTCAGCCATGGCCGGATAGGTCATAATATCTGAATGGGGGGACTTACCATGATTGCGCAGATCCAGAGCATAAACCGAAGAGGTTTCAGCCAGCGCTCTGGCTACCGGATGCCAGTTGCGGCTGCTGCCGAACAGGCCATGCAGTATAATAATCGGTGTGCTGTGTTTTTCCCGGACGGACTCGTAGTGACTGGCGGCAAGCTGCATGATACGGATTCAAATCACTATTACTGGATCTGAAAATTACTCTTACGCTGATCATAAGCCTGAATCAATTCATCTAGGGCTTCCTGTTCATAATCTCTAAGGCCGCTGAGCAACATGTTTTTGGCGCCATGACCAATTTCTTCGCCATCGGAAAGTATACTGAACTCCAGTCTGACTTCTCCTTTTTTACCATTTTTCTCTAAAATGGAATTGGTCAGCTTAAGTTCAATATTGTCACCGGATAGCCTGTCCAGGGTAATTTCCATGTTTTTATAAATCACCAGGGGGCGGGCTGGATTAATCATCACCCCTTCCTCCTGCATTAAAGGCACCAAAATATGCGGAAAGGTCTGACCGGAAAACTGTACATATTGTTCTGATAACTGGGTAATAAAATTACTATCCTGTGTCATATCACCGGAAGTGATAACCTGCATAAAGGCTTTATCACTCTCATCCTGCAGCACATAGTGGTTGGGTTCATTATTTGAAAAAAACAGGCTGTTGGAATCACCAACCATACCGGAAAATTCAAACTTCATGCTCTGGTAAACACCCTGCTCGGCCAGAAAAACCGAAAATAATAAATCACCGGGAACGCAGAAACGCTTATTGTCTTCATCATGAATAGGATTAAAATCACCGGCTACCGCTTTGGCAAAAGTGCTGGCCTGAGTGCGGGTAAAACTAATTCTCTTATTATCTGAATTAAAATAGTGATTAATATTCATAATGATTGACTGATGTTTCCATTGATTATTTAGGCTTAGCTTTTTATTGGCTAAATGGCTTTTAATTTTACCACTGATTGGTTTTTAGTGCCTATAACTATTTAGTCTCCACCCGGAAATTGCCCTCCTGGCAATTTACCGGAACGCAAAAGAAAAAATGTGATTTTTCTTTTGCTCCATTTTCAACGACTTGCGGTCGTCAAAAATGAGCGACACATCCCTGTGCCGCAAGTGTGCATCAATAAATGGATGCACACTATTTATACATACGTTCCTGATAAAGGTGGTTCAGAGTAAGAATAAAGGCCAGGGTATCTTTTTCCATATCAACATCATGTTCCGTGGGCAGCATTTTTTTATCTTTATAAATAAAAGTCAAAGGTTCCTGATCGGGACGTAACACCGACACCTTGTCCCCAATACGCAATGCATAGGTATCATTAAACTGCATTAAGACCAGATCCCGTTTTTTATCACTGAATACTGAATGCCCCATAATGGGATATTCCAAATCCTGTCCGGTCAGATCCAGGGCGGTTGCCAGTACATCGGGCTGACTGGTTAAACGGCTTATATCCTGAGGTTTAATACCACCGCCCAGGATCATACCCGGAATATGGTATAAATTAACCGGCAGCATATCACTGCCGCGCACGCGGATATTATGATCTGCCACAATCACAAACACCGTATCCTTATAATAACCTTCCTGTTTTGCCTGTTCTATAAAACGGCCAATGGCATAATCAGCAAATTTAATCGCATTCAGATCACTTTTTTCCGGCACCCCATCTATCAGTTTGATTTTTCCGGCAGGAAAGTCAAAGGGCGAATGATTGGTGGTACTGAACATGACGGAAACAAAGGATCGATTTTCTGCATACAGACGTTTAAATTCCTGATGGGCCCGGTTTACCAGATCTTCATCACTGACTCCCCAGATACCGATATATTTTGGGTTGATAAATTTGGGCTGATCAATGATCTCATCAAAACCATTACCTAAAAACCAGCCGCGCATATTATCAAAACGGCTTTCACCGCCGTAGATAAACTGGGAGTAATAACCTTTCGGCTTAAGCAGTGAAGCCACAGTAAAAAATCCACTCTGTGATTTGTTACGTTTAATCACTCCTTTGCCCGGCACTGCATAATTACCGGATACACTGCCGGCAATTCCACGAATACTACGAGTGCCATTAGAATACAGATTGGAAAATAAAATGCCTTCTTTGCTCAGACGGTTAAAGTTTGGTGTTAAACGTGGATCACCGCCCGTGGAACCCACAAACTGTGCCCCCAGGCTTTCCTGTAAAAAAATCACCAGGTTTTTCGGTTTACTGGCAGGGAAGTGGGTTTTCTCCAGACGGCGAAAAGGTGATTCTCCTTCAGACAAAGGGATATTAAGCCGCTTACTGACCCGCTGCATGGCTTCTGTAATATCTATTTCACCGTATTTGGTGAGTTTTTTATTACCGTATTTTTTATCACTGTAAATGGCATAGCCAATACTATAGATAGAGTTTTTGCTGATCTCATTAATCACCCGATCACTGGAGTACATAGCATCGGACAGGTTAGCCGGGCGGTGGCCAAAAGAAGAACGAATACCCAGAGCGAGAATAAACACCAGGGGGAAAAAGAGCAGGAAACGTTTGAAATAATGCATTTCAAATATGGGCGTAAAATCATGCAGTTTTCTGGCTCTGATAAAGACATAAGCTGCAATCGCCATCATAATAAAGGCAATCACCAATTCCAGCTTATAGGCCGAAAAAATCATTTTAAACACTTCCTGAGGATAGATCAGATACTCAACAAACAGGAAGTTGGGGCGCACATCATACTCGTCAAAAAATGGAATAGTGGCATTTTCTATATAGATAAACAACAACAGAGCCACTAAAAAGTAACCGGTTAAAAAACGGTTAACAAATTTGCTGAGCGCTTTTGGAAACAGGCTGAGCATAATCAGGGGGATCAGCAGAGTAGCGCTGGCCACGATGGTATCCATTCTCAGGCCGTATAAAAAAGTCAGCCAGTAATTAACATCACTCTGGGTAAAGCGGTCATAATAACTGGCAAATAATACCGCCCGGCCGGTAAAAAAAATACCGACCATGGCCAGGTAGTAATAAAACAGGGTTCTAATGAGTCGCATCGTTTTACCCTGCTCAGGAACCGGCTTTAGAAGTACGTCTGGTTTCAAAAAGTGCCTTATTATATGGATATGCCACATTCAGCAGAAAGATAATGGAACCGGCAAACTCCAGCATTTCACCTTTTTTGGACGAAGCCATAAGTCCTTGAACCAGTACCAGTAAAATAATATAAGCGGCAACCTGGTAATTCTGGGCAATGGGTATGGCCAGATTATCCACCACTTTCCTGACGCCGGCTTTTTTCTTATACAGCGGGATAAGTACAACAAGGTACAATAACAGCATAATGCCGATACCCCGGCCAAAAATCACTTTATTAATCTTGGTATCATTAACCACCAGGTTATGCAGATTTATCTCGCCCTGGGCATTGTTTTTCACAAAGAATTCAGTACTTTCTACATTAAAAATCCGCTGGCCCCAGGAAATTTCCTCACCGGCACCGAAAAAGAATAACAGGGCTAATAAAAAGGTCATAAACAGAAAAGTTTTTGAACGTTCAGCTTTTAATAACCAGAAACGCTTTAGAGTAACCCCCAGACCAATCAGCAGAAAAACCACCGTAGACCATTCGGTAAAACCATCTTCTATAACATAAATATTTTTAAATGAGTCATGATCCCAATAGCTCCAGACAAAGCCGACCAAGGTAAAAACAGTGACATAAGCCAGTGCCAGTTTTTCAAAAAGAGACAGGTTTTTCAGCATTAAAATGTTCCGCTATTGGTAATATTGTTTATAATTCGGTTAAATTATGATTAAGTAAAAAGTTCAGAGCAAGCTCTTAGAGTGCCAGAAGAAATAAAAGTTCAAACCTGATAGACCACACCATCCATCAGCTTAATATCAATTTTATGTAAATGCGCCCCTTTACAGGGACCATGCACACAATGCCCGGTCGGCGGTTCAAACTGGGCACCATGGGTACCACATTGCAGCAGCAGGCCATCAGCACTCATAAACTGATCCGCATTCCACTCCAAGGGGACACCGGCATGGGGGCAGCTATTAATATAAGCATAAGCCGTATCGCCATCACGATACACCAGCATTGAATAATTGTCATCGTATGGACAGGTTATGGCCTGATGATCGGGAATATCACTTAATAAGCATATTTTTTTCATAAATTGATGACTGTCAGCACAATAAGCTATTGATTGGCCCCATAGCTATTAACCTAAATTGGCTCTTCTCCGCTCTGATGAGTGAAGAAAGATGCTAATACTCACAAAACCTGTTGAAATATAAAGCTTCTGACAGTTTTATAAGCAATAGGTAATATGAGTATCAACATCTCACCC
>JBHNNM010000110.1:0-5220 GCA_048563625.1 Gammaproteobacteria bacterium
TCTACCAGCATACCCATGCCCTTGCTGAAATCGCCGTTACCGTCCGGTATCATGGTAATATTTTCGGCGGCCTGATCATCCTGCCAGGCATTCATAACAAAGGTATCATTAACGGACAGGCAGTATATATCATCAATGCCGTTGTCCTTAAACACAGGGTACAGCTCATTATAGCGTGGTAAATGGCTGGATGAGCAGGTTGGGGTAAATGCGCCGGGCAGGGCAAAGACCACCACTCGTTTATTATCAAATAAATCTGCTGTGCTGACATCTACCCATTCACTGTTCTGACGGGTTTTAAAGATGACTGCAGGTACTTTTTCGCCTTCTCTGTTTTCTAACATGGTTATCTCCATAAATTTTAATAATGTTTGCTTAAATTAGCTTCGGGCGGTTAATGGTTTTGCCTGTCCCCGAATGTTGGAAATACTTTAACGGGACTGTTAGAGTTAGTAAAATAGATTGATTGGGTTGTTATAATAGAAAAAACAGATTAAAGATTAAAAAAATAGAAAAAGTAACAAGCAAAGAGAAATGAATATGCGACTACCCAGCCTGAAACATCTGCACTACCTGGTCAATGTCCACAAATATCAGCATTTTGGTGAGGCGGCTAAAGCCTGTTATGTCAGCCAGTCCACCCTCAGCAGCGGCATTGCGGCACTGGAAAACCTGCTGGGAGTAAGGTTGATAGAGCGGGACAATAAAAAAATCCTGTTTACTCCCCTGGCAGAAGAAGTGGTACGTCAGGCACAGCAGATCCTGCTCAGTGTAGAGGAACTGACTGAACAGGTTGAATATTATGCCCGGCCTTTTGGCGGCACCTTAAAACTGGGTGTGATCCCCACCATTGCCCCGTTTCTGATCCCACAGATTTTGATGATGATAAAGCAGGAATTTCCAGATCTGAAAGTCTTTGTCCGGGAAGATCAGAGTGAACAGGTTCTGAGCCAGTTAAAGGAAGGTGAACTGGATCTGGTTTTGCTGGCCCTGCCTTATCCGGCCAGCGGTGTGGATATGAAAAGCTTTTATAAAGACCGTTTTTATTTTGCTCAGCATAAGGATTCTCAGTTAAATACTGAAACCATAAAGGCTGATTTTTCCAATCTTAAGGACAATAGTCTGTTACTGCTGGAAGACGGTCACTGTATGCGTGATCATGCACTGTCAGCCTGCCATCTGGACCGCTCAGAAAAAATCAACAGCTTTGCCGCCACCAGTCTGCATACTCTGGTGCAGATGGTGAATAATGATCTGGGAGTCACCTTTTTACCGGAAATGGCCATTGCCGCCGGTATTCTTAATAATACCGACATAGAAATCAGTCCGCTTGCGGATAGGGAAAATGATTATCGGGAAATTGCTTTTGCCTGGCGCAGCCAGTCTAACCGCAAGGAAGAATTTGAGCAGTTGTATCAACTGGTAAAAAAACAGATCCGGCATTTTCTGCCGGTTAGGGAAGAACCTTAGCCTGTCATGTCTGATTTGCAAACCATACCTGCATTTTTACTGACCCGACAGTGGCAGGATAGCGCTAAAGGCATCTTGCTGGATTTCTGGTTCAGCACTGAGCAGGGTGCAGTCAATGTTCAGATAGAAAACCAGCAGGCGATCTTTTTTATCCGTCAGCAGGATACTCAACGGGTGGAGCAGCTATTATCAGGAAAAGGGCTATCAGGAAAATTGCCGGTCAGTATCAAAGCACTGGAACTAAAGAACTTTGATCATGAACCGGTCAGTGGAATTTATTTTAAAAGCCAGCGGCAGCTTTACCAGGCCAGGGAGATATTGCAGCAGCATAATATTGCCTGCTATGAAGCTGATATCCGACCAACTGAGCGTTATTTGACGGAACGCTTTAACAGCGCTTCAGCCAGTATTCTCTGTCACACTGACTCAGGCACACTGATCCGTAACCCCAAAATAAAACCGTCAGATTATCAGCCAAAATTAAAAGTCCTGTCTTTGGATATAGAAACAGCTTACGATTCGCAGGCTCTGTATTCCATTGCATTGCTGACAGAGCACTGGCATATATGTCTGATGTGCGGCAGTAGTCCGAAAAAAAACATCTGATAAAGATACAGACATTGAATATCATGTATCAGAACAGGCATTGCTGCTGCGCTTTATTGAGCTGATACAGCAGCAGGATCCGGATATTATCATCGGCTGGAATGTCATTAATTTTGATTTTCGTTTTCTGCAGCGTAAGGCAGATAGTCTAAACCTGTCCCTGTCCATTGGCCGCAGCAATAGTACTCCGGTGTGGCGTCAGGCTCAGACTGAGCAGACTCATTATTTTATGCTGCTTCCCGGCAGGGTAGTGCTGGATGGCATTGATACCTTAAAGAGTGCGACCTGGAATTTTGAAAGTTTTGCCCTGGACTATGTTGCTGGTGAGTTACTGGGGCGGGGTAAACTGATTTCTTCTGCAGATAAAAAAACAGATACCCATCATGACCCTCTGTATAAAGCCAGGGAAATCAGCCGTCTGTTCAAAGAGGATAAAACGGCACTGGCACAATACAATATTGAAGACTGTCAGCTGGTACTGGATATTTTTAAACAGACCGATCTGATTAACTTTGCTATTGAACGGGCAAGGTTAACCGGACTGGAAATGGAAAGAAGCGGGGGTTCGGTCGCTGCCTTTGATAATCAGTATTTACCCAGACTGCACCGTAAGGGCTTTGTGGCTTCCAGAGCCGCTGATCAGAGTGATGCCGCCTCGGCCCGGCGGCTATGTTATGAACTCCCGCCCGGGGCTGTTTGACAGTGTGCTGGTGCTGGACTATAAAAGCCTGTACCCCAGCATTATCCGCACCTTTAAGGTAGACCCTTATGCCTTTATGCAGGCCAGAGTCCTCAGTGAACAGGAAACCATTCCCGGTTATAAGGGTATACAATTTGCCAGGGAAGGCGCCATACTGCCGGAAATTATTGAGTCCCTGTGGCATGCCAGGGATAAAGCCCGGGCAGATAATAATGCCGCCCTGTCACAGGCTATTAAAATTATTATGAATTCTTTTTATGGGGTACTGGGTACACCGGGCTGCCGGGTGCATGATGCCCGCCTGACCAGTTCCATTACCATGCGCGGGCATGATCTTATTAAGCAGACCGTTACACTGATTGAGCAGCAGGGATATGAGGTGATTTACGGTGACACCGATTCGGTTTTTGTCTCCCTGGGGGAGGCTATGAGTAATGAGCAGGCGGATCAGATAGGGGAAAAACTGGTGGCGGTTATTAATAGTCACTGGCAGCAGGTATTATCGGAACAGTATCAAATCGATTCCTATCTGGAAATGGAATACGAAACCCATTTTAAACGCTTTTTTATGCCGACTATTCGTGGTTCGGAAAAAGGCAGTAAAAAACGCTATGCTGGTCTGATAGCAGGCAAGGGTACCGATAAAATTATCTACAAGGGACTGGAAACCGTGCGCACTGACTGGACAGCACTGGCCCGCTCGGTACAGCAAGAACTGTATGACCGAGTGTTTCATAATAAAGACTATAAGGACTATCTCAAGGATATTGTCCTGCGTCTGAAAGCCGGAGAGCTGGATGAGCAGTTGATTTACCGTAAACGGCTGAGGCAGAAACTGGCCGATTACCAGAAAAACTGCCCGCCTCATGCTCAGGCTGCTATCAAGGCAGAAGCCTATGCCAGGGAAAAAGAGGGGCAGGTGGGGCGCTATGAACAAGGCGGCTGGATAGAATATGTGATCACCACCCACGGAGCAGAACCAATAGAGTATAATAACTGGCCTCTGGATTATGAGCATTATATTGAAAAACAGCTGGCACCGGTGGTGGATGCCCTGTTGATGCTGCAAGATACCTCACTGGAAAAAGTAATACAGGCACAATATGAATTATTCTGATTGGCAGACTAAAATAACAATGTCTTAACTGGGTGACTTGTTCAAAACCCTTTCTTTCAAAAAACAATTTGCTGCTGTCTTGTGGGTGCTGCTAACGCTGCTTCTGGTGTTTGCAGTTTCAGCATACGGATCAGAGCAGGACGAAACGAAAGCTTCCGGGGTGGTGTCCAATAATCCTTTGCCCAATATTGTGGTCAGTATTGAACCCCTATAAGAGATTGTTGCCAGTATTGCTCATCAGGTGGTCAGACCGGACGTGGTTTACCTGAATATGAGTGATATACAAAAGCCGTTAACGGAACAGCAGAAAATCATGCTGGATAAAGCTGATGTGATTATACGGGTCGGCCAGGGCTTTGAGCCGCCTCTGGATGAGTATATTCATGCCAAGGGCAGGGTACTGGAAAATAAAACCATTACCTTATCATTGTATATTCCACTGCTGGATAAGGAACAACTGGAAGAAGGTGTTTATATTGACCGTCAGCACCGCAGTGATCTGCGTTTCTGGATGGAGCCCCGGCTGGTAAAAATGCTGGTGATCTATATTGCCCCCAAACTGGTGGCCATGGATTCCGATCATCTGGAAGAATACCTGACAATGAAGTGCTGGTTAAAGATCAGTTAAAAAAAGTGGAGCAGAAAATGCTGACCCTGTTCCGCCAGTTATCCCTGGAGCAGAAAGTACTTATTGCCCAGTTTAATCCCTATCTGAAAAACCGCTATATGAGTTTTGCAGAAATAAAAACGGTGGATGCGGCCAGATTTGATAGGCCCGGGATGCGGGAGTGTATTGATCAGCACTCATTTGACAGTATTCCCCTGAACCTGGAATATACTGAAAAAGCACTGTATGGCATGGTTCATACTCTGGAAGACTGTGCTCAGTCCCATCTTATACCAACACAATAACATCACGATCCAGGCACACAAAAATGCACATGTCAAAAATGACATAGGCTGACAATTGTGACATGTAAGTTTGTTCTGTTCTCAGTATAATGTGCAGGAATTATCCAGGGGTTAAAATTAAAATAACTTTAAAAACAATAAGATAATAATCACAATATTATAAAATTATAACTTTATAAAACCTGGCATGTGTATTGCTATAACAATAGTACATAGAGTTTGAGCATTTGATGCTCTTTCCTCTTTTTGTCGGTGTAAGCTCTTGTACGGCCTACGAACCCTCCGTAAGCCGTACCTTTTTAAGTTTCCTCTCCCCAAAAAATCTTTACCTGAATCCTGTTACCTAAAACCTAAAACCTAAAACCTAAAACCTAAAACCTAAAACCTAAAACCTAAAACCTAAAACCTAAAACCT
>JBHNNM010000110.1:5320-7606 GCA_048563625.1 Gammaproteobacteria bacterium
ACCTAAAACCTAAAACCTAAAACCTAAAACCTAAAACCTAAAACCTAAAACCTAAAACCTAAAACCTAAAACCTGTCAACTGTCATGTCAGCCTTATGACGAAACCATTTATATTTAATAATGTCATGACAATAAAACTGTCATGTCGTTTATTTTCTCTTCTGAAAAAATTAAACAATAAATATAAATCAATAGGTTAGCTGGTTTTTAAAAAGCTGGCACAGTGTATGCCATATAAAAGACATGAACGGAATGTGTCTGAGTTGTTGCTCTGTTTCGTTTTTAGTCGATAACCTGAATCCGGTGTCATTTGCTGAATTCAGGCTTTAACATTTTTATGTTGTCAGGATTGCCCAGCCCCCTTAATGATTTAAGGTTTTTTGGTTGGGCTTTTTTTTGCCTGCTGATTTATTGCTCCATAATCTAAAAGTTCCTCAGCCTAACTTGCTCCCAAAGACAGAATGATTAGGAGCTGTTTTCTATTTGTTCAATTTTTTTCAGATAGCGATATAAGGTGCGTTCACTGATACCCAGCTCCTGAGCCGTTGACAGGCGGTGACCGTTATGGAATTCCAGGGTGCGTTTTATTGTGTCCAGATCCGGTTTGCGGGATTTCTTTTTGTGTTTTGCTTGAGGTGTTCCCAGGTCATGTGATTTGTGATGTGCTGTCTGGTGAGATTTAAATGGTATAGAATGGGGGCGAGGAAAATCATCAATATCCATATCATCCAGTTCGTTTTCTAGAACCTGGTGAGGATTACGGTCAATGGTAAGGTGTTCTTCGGTGATCTTATCACCGGCTGCCAGAATCACGGCACGCTCAATAATATTGCGCAGTTCCCGGATATTGCCGGGAAAATCATAAGATGACAGAATTTCAATGACGTCATTGGGCAGTGGTATATGCAGATGTCCGTCATCGATTTTGCGTAAAAAATGTTTCGCAATGGCGGGAATGTCCTCTTTTCGTTCCCGCAGCGGCGGGACATAAACCGGGAAAGTTGCCAGCCGGTAATACAGGTCCTGGCGGAACTGACCGTTTTGCAGCATTTTTTTAACATCCTGATTGGTGGCTGCAATCACCCGTACGTCCACATCAAAATAATGGGTACCGCCAATACGCCGGATACTGCCGCTTTCAAGTACCCGTAGTAATTTGGTCTGCAGATCCAGTGACAGTTCACCAATTTCATCTATAAACAGGGTACCGCCATCAGCGGATTCAATCAGGCCGATTTTCTGCTTGTTGGCACCGGTAAAAGCGCCCTTTTCATAACCGAATAACTCACTTTCAATCAGGGTCTCACCAATTGCACCGCAGTCCACCACAATCATGGGTTTGTCCCTGCGCTTGGAATAGTGATGAATATAGTTGGCGACACAATCCTTACCGACACCGCTTTCACCCTCAATAAATACGGTGGACTGGGTGGGTGCTACCCGGTGCAGAATACTGATCAGGCGTAAAATAGCGGGGGTTCGTCCTACCAGCAGCTGCGGATCATTATCTTCCTGGGCAATGGTCACCATGGTTTCACCCATATAGTGTATTTCACCCAGGTTATTATGAATGGGACTGGCACAGATCTGCACCTGTTCTTCTTCCCCATTGTGTTTATGGATATGCAGTACACTGGTGGCTTTGCCGGTGCGCATAACGGTTTCCAGTGGGCAGTGTTCAGCATGCTGGCTGCAGGGTGAATCATAGCCATGGGAAACTTCGTAGCAGAATTTGCCTTCAATATTGTTCTGGTTTTTAAATGACTCACGGTACGCCTTATTACTGGCTACTATCTGGTAGTGCCGGTCAATAATGACAAAAGGATCGGTAAACAGATTGATGAGATCATCGCAGGAAGGTTTGCAGATATCAGGATCTTTTTTCATGTTTGTTATGCCAGCAGGATAAAAACGATTTCAAAGAGACTCAAAACTTTCATTATTTTTCTGTGAGCCGTCTGACAGGTTAATTTTGTCATGACAATTTTATTATATGACTTTTTTGTCAGGAAGTAAGGAAATAATAAAAAAAACATCTAAACTAAATATTGCAATTACCGTTAATATAATTTAGGGACGGGGTTTATTGGCCCTAATCCATACCATCAAGGAGTTTTTTATGAAACTGATATATGTTTTAAGCGGATTTTTCTTTCTGACTATAAGTAGTCCGCCCTGAACAAATCATAGTGTATTGATTTATAAGGAAATGTTGGTGAGTTTTGGGTGTTAAATTTGCAAGTTTTTGGTAAAATAAGCCTTATTACCTTGCAAATTTCCAGACCA
>JBHNNM010000111.1:0-7578 GCA_048563625.1 Gammaproteobacteria bacterium
GGCACCCCAACACGGCAAATTTATTGATTATCATAAACTGAATTTTCGAAGAAAGTTAATATTTTCGACCAGACAAAGTTATTCTGATACGGTATACCTGTAAAGCATTGTAAAACTACCCCATTGACCGGAACCGGAACAAATATCTGCTAAATGCTTTTTTAATTAGGGGCACGAATATGTCACGGTTACAAGATACACCGCTAAATATTTATTGCTCAAATATATCCTATTGATTTTAAAAATATTTTTTTGACACAAAGCCGTTTGAAAACTTAAATACATAATGCGCGATGAGATCTACCGCTGATCAGCAGCTAAATAAAAAAATTTTTCTCTGTTTTTGGCCAAATCAGAAACTCAAAAAAACGGAAATATTTTTGTCACGGTTTCGACAGATGAAAAAAAAGGGCTTACAGCATGGCCGTAAATCCTTGATTTTTATAGAATAATGGCGCGCTCGGCAGGAGTCGAACCTGCAACCGCTCGGTTCGTAGCCGAGTACTCTATCCAGTTGAGCTACGAGCGCATAATGGTTGTTTATTAATGCAATAAATAAAAGAGCATGAATTATGAAGTTTTAACAGCGGTTTGTCAACCAGAATTTGTTATATAAACTTCAAAAATATATGCATTTAAATAATGGCGAAGAGGGGGGGATTCGAACCCCCGATACGGCTACAAACCGTATACTCCCTTAGCAGGGGAGCGCCCTCAGCCACTCGGCCACCTCTCCAAAATTGAACGCTAGGATACCTTTAGTTAGCCTTCAGGTAAAGTCTTTTTTTGACTTTTTGACTGACTTTTAAAAAAATTTAATTAAACCTGAATTAAATTTATATTAATCCGTAAATTTTAAAAATCTTTACTTAATCTGCCGTATTGTCACTGTCATCAGAAGGGGATTTTTCCTGCTGAATACGTTCGTAAATTTCTTCACGATGGACAGAAACATTATTAGGCGCATTAATACCAATGCGGACCTGATTGCCTTTGACACCTAAAACAGTGATATGTACATCATCACCAATGAACAAAGTTTCACCAACACGGCGAGTTAAAATTAGCACTATGGTTCTCCTTTACACTTAGCAAATAAGAGTATTTGCTAAACCAGATTATTATATTAGTTTACTGTCTCAATGCCCGTAAATGAAGTAAAAATTAAGCTTTCGGATGATTTTTATTCAAATAAAGCTAAAAAAGTAAAATTAGCTTTGTTTTTCTGCCAGACCAAAGGCCGAATGCAGGGTTCTGACACCCAGTTCCAGGTATTTTTCGTCCACTACAACAGATATTTTAATTTCAGAAGTAGAAATCATATTAATATTAATCCCATCTTCTGCCAGCGCCTTAAACATTTTACTAGCGATACCAGCATGGGAACGCATACCTACCCCCACCAGAGAAATTTTAACAATCTTGTCGTCGCCAACCACTTCTCTGGCTCCCTGTTCGTTTGATACTTTGTTTAAAACTGCTTTTGCAGCTTCAAAATCATTACGATGTACGGTAAAAGTAAAATCGGTAGTACCGTCAGCACCGATATTCTGAATGATCATATCGATTTCAATATTAGCATCACCTACCGGACCAAGGATACCATGAGCAACACCAGGTTTATCAGGTACACCCAGAATGGTCAGTTTGGCTTCATCACGGTTAAAGGCAATACCTGAAATCAATGCCTGTTCCATCTTATCTTCCTCGTAGGTGATTAAAGTGCCATTGACTCCATCCGAGTCAAAGTTTGGTTCATCAAAGCTGGACAGTACCCGCAGTGGTACATTGTATTTACCGGCAAATTCCACGGCTCTGATCTGCAGTACTTTTGAACCCAGACTGGCCATTTCCAGCATTTCTTCAAAGGTGATTTTTTCCAGGCGCCGGGCTTCTGGGACGACTCTTGGATCTGTGGTATAAACGCCATCCACATCAGTATATATCTGACATTCATCGGCTTTCAGAGCTGCTGCAAGAGCAACCGCTGTAGTATCTGAACCGCCCCGTCCAAGCGTAGTGATATTGCCCTTCTCATCCACACCCTGAAATCCAGCCACCACGACCACTCGCCCCTGATCCAGATCAGTACGCATATTAAGCTCATTAATGTCCAGGATACGGGCTTTATTATGGGCACTGTCAGTTAAAATATGCACCTGGGTTCCTGTGTAGGAACGTGCAGGCACGCCCCGCTTGTTTAAAGCCATACTTAACAAGGCTATAGTGACCTGCTCACCAGTGGACAGCAGAACATCGTATTCTCTGGCATTGGGCTTTTCATCAATCTGGTATGCCATTTCAATAAGGCGGTTGGTTTCTCCGCTCATGGCAGAAACTACTACAACCACATCATCACCCCGGTCACGGAATTTTTTAATGCGTTCAGCAACGTTTTCGATACGTTCTACTGTGCCGACCGAAGTACCACCAAATTTTTGTACAATCAGAGCCATTTTTTATGCCATTTAATGTGAACAGGATTTAAACACTGTTTTTACAAAGCGTCTTTGTAATTAGCCGCCGTTTTCAGTAATACGCTTATCAAATGCATAGCCCTAGCGGAAAAGTCGCTTATTTTAACTGATTTTCCACCCAAGATGGAACCGTTAACAGTGCTTTTTCAAGATTTTCTGGCTGATTGCCGCCCGCCATTGCCATATCAGGGCGCCCACCGCCTTTACCACCCACCTGGGATGCCACACTATTGACCAGATCGCCGGCTTTAATACGACCGGTGCAGTCTTTGGAAACACCAGCAGCCAGACTGACCTTATCACCATTGACTACGCCCAGCACAATGGCGCAACTGCCCAGTTTGGTTTTCAGTTTATCCATGGTATCGCGCAGGCCTTTGGCATCAACGCCTTCAAGCTTAGCAGCTAAAACTTTAATACCATCAATCTCCACCGCATTATCTGTCAGTTCATTACCCTGGACATTGGCCAGTTTGGCTTTGAGTTGATCCAGCTCTTTTTCCAGCTTGCGGGAACGTTCCATAAGCGCAGATACTTTATCGTAAAAAGTGTCTCTGCCAGCCTTAAGCAGTGCTGTGGCATTATCCATCTGTTCTTCCAGCTGTTCAATATAGTCCAGAGCACCCTGAGCGCTTACCGCTTCAATCCGGCGTACACCGGCAGCCACTCCGCCTTCAGAGGTAATTTTGAACAGGCCAATATCACCGCTACGCTTTACATGGGTACCACCGCATAGCTCAATGGAAAAATCACTCATGCGCAAAACCCGTACCTGAACATCGTATTTTTCACCAAACAGAGCCATAGCACCGCTTTCCCTGGCGGCATCAATATCCATAATATTGGTTTCTACTTCGTGATTCTGGCGAACTTGCCGGTTTACCAGGTTTTCTATCTGTTTTAACTGGGCTTTGCTAATGGCTTCAAAATGAGAGAAGTCAAAACGCAGTTTCTCACTGTCCACCAGTGAGCCTTTCTGCTGGACATGCTCACCCAGAATATTTCGCAGGGCAGCATGCAGTAGGTGTGTAGCAGAGTGATTGCAGGCTATACGGCTGCGCAGTTCCGGATCAACCTGTGCATTGACTGTTTCACCTGTTTTAAAAGTGCCTTTAACCAGTTTGCCAATATGGACAAATACATCGCCTTTTTTCTGGGTATCGGTGACATCAAACTGAGCATTATCGGTAAAGATACGACCGGCATCACCTACCTGACCACCGGACTCACCATAAAACGGGGTACTGTCAAGAATCAGCATGGCACTCTGGCCTGCTTCTGATAAAGACTCAGCTTCTTCACTATTAATTAAAATATGGCTGATATTGCTTTGTTTACTGCTTAAATCCTTATAGCCCAGAAATTCAGTTTTACCTTCCAGTTCAAGGCTATCATTGTAGTCAACATCAAAACTGCTGGAGGCACGCGCCATTTCACGCTGTTTTTCCATGGCCTGTTCATAACCCTTACGGTCAATTTCAAGGCCGTGTTCACGCGCCACATCAGCGGTTAAATCGACGGGAAAACCATAGGTATCATACAGTTTAAAGACGACCTCACCAGGAATGGTTTTTCCGGACAGGTTTTTAATTTCCTTCTCCAGGATATGCATGCCCTGATCCAGGGTTTCGGCAAAACGTTCTTCTTCCTGCTTAAGGACTTTTTCTACCTGATCTTTGGCTTTAGTCAATTCAGGATAGGCATCACCCATTTCCTGGTTCAGCACATCAACCAGTTTGTAGAAGAAAGGTTCTCTGAGTCCCAGCTTGTGACCATGACGGATAGCCCGGCGAATAATACGCCGCAGAACATAGCCGCGACCTTCATTAGAGGGGATAACACCGTCAACAATCAGGAAAGAGCAGGCCCGAATATGATCTGCAATAACCCGCAGGGATTTATTACTTATATCTTTACAATCAGCCAGTTGAGCGTTGATTTTAATAATATGCTGGAACAGGTCAATTTCATAATTATTATGTACACCCTGCAGGATAGCGGCCAGACGTTCCAGCCCCATGCCGGTATCGACAGACGGATGCGGCAGTTCGGTCATTTTGCCAGATTTGTCCCGGTTGTACTGCATAAAAACCAGGTTCCAGATCTCAATATAACGGTCACCGTCTTCATCAGGCGTACCCGGAGGGCCGCCGGGAACCTCTTCACCATGGTCGTAAAAAATCTCGCTGCAGGGGCCGCAGGGACCAGTATCACCCATGGACCAGAAATTATCTTTGGCACCGATGCGGGAAAAGCGTTCCGGTGACACTTTAATTTCTTTCAGCCAGATATCTTCGGCTTCCTGATCTTCATTAAAGACCGTTACCCATAAGCGTTCTTCAGGAAGGCCAATGGTTTGAGTTAAAAATTCCCAGGCAAATTCAATGGCTTCACGTTTAAAATAATCGCCAAAACTAAAGTTGCCCAGCATTTCAAAAAATGTATGATGGCGTGCCGTATAGCCGACATTTTCCAGGTCGTTATGTTTGCCTCCGGCACGCACACAGCGCTGACTGCTGGTGGCACGTTTGTAACTGCGCTTGTCATTGCCCAGAAAGACATCCTTAAACTGCACCATACCGGCATTGGTAAATAATAAGGTAGGGTCATTAGCGGGTATAAGCGGACTGCTGGGTACACGCTTGTGACCATGAGCTTCAAAAAATTCAAGAAAGGCGGTACGAAGCTGCGCACTTGTTTTTATTGAATTGTTTGCCATATAAAACGTGTTCCTGCGATCAATTATGCTATTAAAAATTTTAAAATTCATTAAAGAGGCGGCGGATCATTTCTGAGCCGAACCCTCTCTGATAAAGAAACCGCGACTGTTTTGTCTGTTCTTTATAGTCTTTGGGCAACGCCGCACCAAACTTTTTCCGACACACATTTTCCAGAGCTTCCTGCCAGAGTTCCCAGGATTCATCCAGATAGTCATCAATCAGTTCCGATGCTACACTGCGCTTCTGTAATTCGTGTCGTATCTTTACCGGTCCCTGCCCTCTGGCCATTCGGGAACGTATAAATGTTTCTGTAAACCGCTCATCATTAAGCAGGTTCTCGTCAACCAACTGAGCCAGTAATTGCTCTATCCATTCGTCATTTTGCTCTATTTCAGCCGGTTCAAGTTCAGTAGATTCCATA
The DNA here is from genome assembly GCA_048563625.1 of Gammaproteobacteria bacterium. GTDB lineage: Bacteria > Pseudomonadota > Gammaproteobacteria > GRL18 > GRL18 > JANELJ01. Next base: position 5,619 of record JBHNNM010000111.1, read on the forward strand.
TCCGGCTCATCTGCATTTTGACTGCGTTTTTGTCTATTCTGCTTATAAGTTGCCTGCTTATGCATTTTAGTGCGTAACTTATCACGCAATTCTGCAACACTATGCTCACGGGCCGCCAGAATATTCATGGCTCTGACCCTTAATGCCAAAATTTCCTGTTTATGAGTATCCTGCAGAACCAGACTCCTCAAGTCTACAATTATACGAGCCGGCAAAAACCAGTCCAAAGCCGGGCTGCAGGCCACTTAAACCGGTTCGGGATTTTAGCATAGTTATAGTTATATAACTATGCGCTCCCAGGTCCAATACAGGGCAATTACAGCAATTATTGCCGAGCCGGGTATAACCACCCATTTGCGGTATTGCTGGTCATTATCCAGATGGCGCCGAACCCCAAAACCGAATATCAGCCAGGCAACGGCAATAATTGTTAACTGGGCAACTTCCACCCCGACATTAAAGCTGATTAATGCTGTCGCAAAATCATTTTCCGGCATACCGAAATCCGACAAGACACTTGCAAAGCCCATTCCATGCAATAAGCCAAAGCCGAAAACAATAAACAGGCGACTGCGATGTAGCGCCGGCGACCAGATATTTTCAAGGCCGATAAAGGCAATGGACAGGGCAATTAAGGGTTCCACAATATTAGCCGGCAGGTTAATAATACCATTCATGGACAAACCCAGCGTGATGGTATGGGCGATGGTAAACATGGTAACCTGCCAGAGCAGCGGCCGCAGATGAATACTGAGCAAAAATATCCCCAGAATAAACAGGATATGATCCAGCCCTTTGGGCAGAATATGTTCGATGCCAGAAACCAGGTAAACCTGGATAATTTCCAGTACACTGGGCTGAGTAAATACTTCAGTCAGAGAAAAAGGTTCACTTTGCTGGTCATTACGCAGCCATTGCCAGGTAGACCAGTGCCATTTTTCATTGACTTCATCCACCTGTCTGACCCGCACGGCATTGTCTCCAAAGCGTGCTGGATAATACCAGGTCAGTGATTTTGCTGTCAGCGGAACCTCGCCCTCCACAATAATTGTACTGACCCGTGGAACTTTGGTGTAGCCGGGTTCTGGAATATCCACCCGGGTGATTTTAAAGGGTGTTTTTTCTCCATCAAAATAGATGGAAACCTGCTCTAAAAATTCTTTTTCAAAGTCAGCAAATGCCTGACGCAGCTGCTCACTCTGCATCACTCTTAATTTATCATAGGCTTTTGCATTTGGAGACTCTTTGGTATTTTTATATCGGGCATTAATACCGGTGAGCAATGCCTCAATGCTGGCCCGCAATTCAATGCTGAAGGTGCCGTCTGTTTTAACACTGATTTCTATCAGGGCAGGTTTAACGACATCGGCAGAACTGCTTTGAAAAGAAAAAACCAGTAAAAAAGCAAGTAAATAACAGAAAAGGTAATTTTTAGGCATAAATTAAATCTCAGGGAGGTAACAGACCTGTCTCATTGTGTTTTTATTAAATGAAAGTATTGATTCCAGAATAAATGAACGCGCTTTTTTCTATACTAAGCCGGTTAAAATAGGTTAAAATTTCCTGAAGCGTATTATACTATAAGAAAAAACATAAAATTCCATTCACCAGAATTTTACTTGTCTTTTTACCGGCTGCCTATTATGGAAAACCGGATAATCAGACTGGGCGGGGGAACTGGTGTTGTCTAAATCCCATATAATTCATATTAATCAAAAGGTTTATTTATGCCATTTATTGATCGTCGCAAATTTATAAAACTGGTTGGTGCAGGTGCAGCAGTCTCTTCTGTGCCCGCCATACTACCTTTAAGCGCTGCTGCTGACACAAAAAAACAGGCCAGACCCGAGGATTTTTACAACCTCCCCCTAAAAGGTACCGCCCGCATACTGCACATCACCGATGTCCACGGCCAGCTTAAGCCGGTGTACTTCCGTGAGCCTAATGTCAACCTGGGTGT